>JANXXZ010000094.1 GCA_025350385.1 Bacteroidales bacterium | reverse complement strand
CATCAACAAATCGGCTCCATTCAAAACCAGGCACTGTGTAATGTGTATTCAGAGTCAGTAACAACAAAAAGGCTCCGTACAATCGTTTTCACGACCCTACGAAGCCTCAGTTCAATTTCCGTAAACCTATCTGATAACTTTCAGCGCTTCATCCACCGCTTTCAGCATGGGGTCCACCGAAATGGGATTGCCAACTGCGCCCTTCATCCATAACTGCGGAACCAGCCGGCCCTGCTTGTACATGCGGTCCACCTCATCGGCAAATTTCTTTCCCTTGATGAATCCGTCCACCTGGAAATCAATCAGGTGCCCGACCGGGTAATTGGAAAGGTATAACGGGTTATCAATCATATGCGAGTATATGGCCAGGATAGGTTCGTCCTTACTGCCAAATATGGGGGCATAATATTTATTCCAAACATCCTTTGCAATGCTGATCACCGATTCCTTCAACTGGGCCGGAGTGGCGTCAGGGTTGGCATACATCCATTTCCACACCTGCATATCGACCAGCGAAACGCCCATGATTTCATAGCATGACCACACTGCGTCAAGCGCAGCCAAATGTTCCTTATTAGGATCGTTATCCGTAATACCAAGCAGGAAAAGATCACGTTTCTGGAACAGGAATGCCAGCGCTTCTGTGAAAGCAGTATTAGGCACGCCCGACATCATGTAATTATCAATGTCATACAGGTCAACCGTTTGTTCCACATTATGACCGAATTCGTGGGTGGCAATGTTGTACCCTTTGTAATTCATTCCGCCGGGAGCAAGACGGGTGCGTAAACGGGCTTTATCCCCCTTCATAGAGGCGCCGGCAGCATGACCTGAACCACGGGCCGGGTCAACCTGCACCTTGGACGCAATGTATTCGGCACGCTCAGCACTCCATCCCAGTTTCCGGAGGATGTTCGGCATATCTTTCTGGAACGCCATGGCATTAGGATACAACTTGTAGGTTTTGGCAGTGAGTTCATCTTCATTGATGGTACTCCTGGCTTTAAATCCATCATACCAGATATCGAAAGGCTCCAGTTTGCGGTTCAGTCGTTTGCTGATCAGGTCGCCCACCTGTTTGATTTCGGGGGAAGTAATCAGGCTGATAAACAGTTTCTCTACGTCCTGCTCGGGTATTTCCATGCCCAGTTCAAAGGCACGCTGGCTGTAGCTTGGATAAGCAGGATAATACGGATCCACCGCCTTCATGACTTTAAAATTATTCAGCAGCATTTCATACCTTTTATCGGGTTCAGCAGTAAACTGCACATCCTTGCCACCTTTCAACACTTTATTATCAATTGGATTCCATTGCACCTCCTTGTTGTTGATCACGATTTGCGGGATGCTCTGATCAATGATTCGCTTCATGATCGTGTAAATCAGCTTCTGTTTTTCCAGGCCGTCGGCTCCTACATAGTGGGTTTTCAGTTCATCGCGCAGACCCCAGTGGGTGATCAGATTCGTGTTGGGAGGGAAAAAGGTTTTCCCGGAATTATCCACCAGGTTTCCCATCATTATATTGTACTCCGAAATGTACATATCCGATTTGGCTAGCGCTTCGGTAACCTGCTGGTTCAGCAGGGCCGGAACCCTTGATGTAAATACGTCTCCCATGCGGGCATAAGCCCATTGGGTGCGGTTCCAGCTGGCGCCCTGTTCTGTTTTCTCCGTTAGGGAATAAAACGGGAAATTCAGGGCAGTAATAAAAGCAATTTTATTCTGAAAAAGGTCGTCGGTAAGGTGCGCCGAAGGCGAGTAGGCTGCAAACAGCTGGTCAACCGGTGTGAGTTTAGGGCCATCCAGGTCGACCGGGATGCGGAGGTCCATGCCTATCTTATTGAAATTTCCCCAAAGTACCTCAAAGGCAGTCTGCAACTTGACAAATAGTACATTGAGTTTCGCGGAATCAGCAATAAAATTCTCCTTGCAGAATTTGCTGAATTCCTCGTTCGAGCCGTCTTCTTTCTGCCAGAGGGAAGCTGCCTGTTTCACCCCGCGTTCGATGCGGAACTTAGCTGCTTCACCGCACGAATCGGTAAGTTGTTTAATTACATTGTCCATGGTTGCCTGGTTGATAAAAGTTACCGTTGCGCCCGGCTGTTTCGCGGGCTGTTTGCATCCTGCAAATACCAATAGCAGGATTGCAGGCAAAATAAGTATTCTTTTCATATTCCGGAGGGATTGATTGTGAATGGGATATGGGTGTAAATGTAGAAAGTTTTTGAGTGTAATACCAATTACTTAACGTACTCGTCCAGCGTTCTCCGTGACTCTCAGTGTACTCAGTGTCTTGGTGGTTAATTCATGAAAACCACTAAGACACTAAGAGCACTCAGGAACACTAAGAGTTTGACAACATGTTTGTTAGAATGAATTATAGCTCACCATTTCACCCAGAGGTTTCCTGATTTTCTTACGGAGAGGATATCCTTCCTCAGCATATCCCAGGCTGATCACAAGGCCAACCGTCTTACCCGGAGGAATGGATAACAGCTTTTTCAGTTTTTTTTCATTAAACCAGCCCATCATACAGGTGGCAAGGCCTTCTTCGGTTGCCTGCAGGCAGAAATGTTCCGCGGTAATCCCGATGTCAATGAGCCTCCATTCCTTGTTTTTAAGGATCATGGCAATGCGGTTCAGCACTCTTGGTTTTTCCAGCAGGATCACCACCAAAACCGGTACATTCAGAGTGAACCTGTTGAACTTTACGAGTTCCGAAAAAGTAGCCTTAGCCACTTCGGTGCGGATTGGCACCTCGTTCACTACGATATAATGCCAGGGCTGGGTATTGCTTGCCGAAGGCGCAAGGCGGGCCGCTTCGAGGCATCGGTTCAGCTTATCAGTTTCAACCGGACGGTCAGCATATTTCCGGACTGACTGCCGGCGGGTGATCAGATCATGAAAAGACATATTTTTTTGAGTGTTGAGGCTTGTTTTGAATTAACTTTATATTCTAATCGCAGAAGAGATCTCATGCACCGGGTAAAATTACACATTTTGTTGTCAGGCCTGCTGCTTTGCTTTTTTACGCAATGCAATTCGCAGAATAATCCTCCAGTCGCCATGAACAGTCACGAAAACACCCTTATTGACCGAAAGCCGGCCGTAGCCGGGCAGTTTTACCCCGGCGATTCTCTGGAACTCCGGCAAATGCTTACCAACCTGTTTGCTCCTTTACCTATTCCGGAGACCAGGGCAAATACTGTAGCCATCATTTCGCCTCACGCAGGTTATGTGTTTTCCGGCGAAGTGGCGGCAGCGGCATTTAACCAGGTCGACCCTCAAAAGGAATACAAAACTGTTTTTGTGATCGGATGCAGCCATCGTTCCGCATTCAGCGGGGGCTCTGTCTATAGCATCGGCAATTTTATCACACCTCTCGGCACTGTTAAAGTTGACCTGGAAACCGCCCGCAAACTGGCTGCTGAAAACAAGGATCTGTCGTTCAATCCCAACTACCAGCCGAATGAGCATAGTATCGAAGTCGAAATACCTTTCCTTCAGTTCCATATGAAAAAGGATTTCAAAATTGTTCCTATCCTACTGGGAACGCAGGATCCTGCAATCTGCAAACGGATCGCGAAAGCCCTCAAGCCTTATTTTTCTTCCGAAAATCTTTTTGTGATCAGCACCGATTTTTCACATTACCCGGAATACAATGATGCAGTAAAAGTGGACAAGGTTCTTGCCGATGCCATAATCACCAATAAACCGGAATTATTCATCATGGCCGAGGAAAACTGCGGTCAAAAATCCATAGCCAACCTGTCAACCGGCTGCTGTTCCTGGCCGGCAGTGCTTACCCTGATGTATCTTACTGAAAATGAATCGGATGTAACGTATCAAAAACTTTTATACAAAAATTCGGGGGATTCAAGGTATGGGGAAAAAGACAGGGTGGTGGGTTACAACGCCATCAGTGTTTCCCGGAAACCTCAACAAGCTGCTGGATTCAACCTGACAGCTTCCGAAAAGAAGGAACTCCTGGCCATAGCCCGAAACACTATTGACGGTTATCTGAGAGATCAACAGGTACCCGCAATTGAAACGGATAAACTACCGCCGGCACTCCTGCAGAAAGCCGGGGCATTTGTAACACTTAAAAAAGACGGGGAATTGAGGGGCTGTATCGGGCATTTCGAAGCTGACAAGCCGCTTTATAGCATTGTACAGCAGATGGCTGTGGCATCTTCAACCCAGGATTACCGTTTTTCACAGGTGATGCCTTATGAAATGAAGATTATCAGGCTTGAAATATCCGTGCTTACGCCCATGCATAAAATCAACTCCGTGAAAGAAATACAGCTTGGCCGTGATGGAATTTATATAAGTAAAGGCGGGCGCTCGGGAACATTCCTGCCCCAGGTGGCAACGGATACCGGCTGGAGCCTGGAAGATTTCCTGGGTCATTGTGCCCGCGACAAAGCCGGGATAGGGTGGGACGGATGGAAGGATAAGGATGCGGAAATCTTTATTTATCAGGCGTTGGTGTTTGGGGAGTAAATAGTCACTCCCATTCCCTCCCCAAAGGGGAGGGCAATAATATTGGCAACAAAAATAATCGGTATTGACTATTGAGATTGCTCCGAAAAATAAGATGTCACGCTAAGACGCAAAGCATTCAAGTTTGCAAAGTGCTGAAATTGTTATCTTTGCGGTATTTGCGACTCCGCGCGAAAGTTCATATTCAAAATTTCAGAGTGTACTCATTATTTAATATTTCTATTCCCCTCTGAATGAACCAGGCTAAAAGTTTCATGCTTTTGCCGATTTGTCTTGGTCTTACGGCCATGGCAAGCCAGATTATCCTGTTGCGCGAATTCCTTGTAATTTTTAACGGGAATGAACTGGTGATCGGCGTTATGCTATCCAACTGGATGCTGCTTACCGGCCTTGGTGCATGGCTGGGTAAATTTTCGCAAAAGATTAACCAAGAACTAAAAGGAATTATCAGTTCCCTCCTGCTGCTGGCTTTCCTGTCACCGGTAACACTTTTTATGGCCGACTGGCTGAGGAACCTTGTATTTATTCCTGGCAGCATGGCCGGAATTGTCCAGGTATTTTACAGTTCTCTGATCTTGTTGCTTCCGTTCTGCGTATTGTCGGGTTACCTGTTTACCAGGATTTCAACTTTTTACTCGGCTTTTACAGGCCAGAACGTTGCCGCAAAAGTGTATTCCATCGAATCTATAGGAAGTATAGCCGGAGGAATCATGGTTAATTTCTTCCTCATTTTCTTCCTAAAGCCGTTCCACAGCCTGCTGGTCATTTTCTTTCTCACTGCGACCCTTGCCGGTTTTATTGCTTTTCAATCGAAAATGAAAACGGCTCTTCTGTTAATCAGCCTGTTCACCGTTTTGCTCTCAGGCTCAATGCTGTTCCTGAATCCTGACCAGCTCAGCAGGAGGTTTCTTTTCCCCCAACAGGATCTTCTGTTTTACAAGGATACCCCTTATGGCAACCTGGTGGTAACACGCACTGCCGAACAGCTGAATTTCTTCGGGAATAATTCCCTGTTGTTTACCACGAATAACATAGTCAACAACGAGGAATCCGTTCATTATGCCTTGCTTCAGCGTAAAACGTTGGATAACGTTCTTTTGATTGAAGGAGGTATTTCAGGAAGCATTCACGAAATAGTAAAATACCCTGTCCAACACATTGAATACGTGGAAATAAATCCATGGATCATCCAACTGGGCGAACAATATGCGCCTGAAATGCTGGATAAACAAGTCAGTATCTACAGGGGCGATGCCAAATTATTCCTGAAACAGACCGATAAGCGCTTTGATGCGGTCCTTTTCCAGGTTCCGGAACCATCGACCCTGCAGGCCAACCGATATTATACATTGGAATTCCTGGCCCTGTTAAAAACCAGGTTGAACCCGGGGGCTGTAATTTCGATCAGCATGATGCCTACTGAGAATTATGTGGGCGGCGAAGCCGGCCAGGTACAGGCTTGTATGCTTTCCACCCTGAAAAAAGTGTTTGGCCATATGGTTGTTATTCCGGGCGACAAGAATTATTTCCTGGCTTCCGATAGTTCGCTGAGGACTGACATAGCACAACTTACCGACGAACGCCAAATTCCCACTGAATATGTGAACGGTTATTACCTGGACGATGATTTATTGCAGCAACACAGTTCAGAGATCATGAAGAAAATTTCCATCCATGCTCCCCTGAACCGTGATTTTGAACCAACCTTATATTTTGCACAAATCCAATACTGGTTAAGTTATTTCGGGCATTCCATCCAGATTATCCCGGTTATCGCTTTTCTTTTACTTATTCCCTGGTTTATCAGGTCAGGGGGCATCAATTCGGGGATATTCATAACCGGGTTTACAGCTTCTTCCCTCGAAATTCTCCTGCTTTTCATATTCCAGGTACTTTTTGGATATGTTTACCTGATGGCCGGAATCCTGATCACGGTTTTCATGGCCGGACTTGCGTTGGGAGCGGCTTTCGGAAAAAGGATTATACCAATTCCCACTTACGGCAGATTGATCCGTCTGCAAATTACCATAGGAGTTTATTGTTTACTGGTTCTTGGATGTTGCATGGTTTTCAGGAACTGGCAGATTGCTTCCTTGCTTTCGCATGCTGTTATTATCCTGTTGATCTTTGGAACTGCCATGCTTGCCAGCCTGCAATTTCAGATGGCAACTGTGGTAAAACAAGGGACGGTTCAACGGATATCAGGAGCGGTTTATAGTGCCGATATGCTGGGAGCCGCATTGGGTGCACTAATTGTAAGTGCCTGGCTGACACCTGTTTTTGGGATAATCGGATCACTTTTACTATTATCAGGACTAAATGTTGCTTCAGGCTTGTTGATGGTTCTGAAACGAAAATGAGGGATTGTTTGTAAATTTGTAAGAAAGGTAATTCCATCGTAATAATCGATAGAAGGAATGAACAAGCGGGATTTCATTAAAGCCGGAATTGCCGGATTGGGTTGCGCAGCCTGTGCGTTTTACCGCACCGATTTGCTGGCAGCCGGTTTTGAAATGTTGTCCGGACAACCTCCTGCCGGTGATTTATGGAAATGGAGCCACGAAGCCTATCATTATACAGTTACTCCCCAGGGCGTTCGTTGTACAAACTGCCCGAACGGCTGCACACTGAAGCGCAATGACACCAGCCGATGCCGGAGCAGAATCAATTATAAGGATAAACTATACAGTATCGCCTATGGAAATCCCTGCGCGGTGCACATTGACCCGATTGAAAAGAAGCCTTTTTTCCATTTCCTACCTTCAACCAGGGCTTATTCTATTGCGACTGCCGGCTGCAATCTTGCCTGCCTCAACTGCCAGAACTGGGAAATCTCACAGAAAAGTCCACGGGAAACAACCAATTTCGACCTGATGCCGGAAAGCGTGGTAGAGGAATGCCGGAATAACAAATGCGAGAGCATAGCCTATACTTATTCGGAACCGACCACATTTTATGAATATGTTCACGATACGGCAAAACTTGCGCGAAGCGCGGGAATTAAAAATGTGTATAAATCGAATGGATATATCAATGAAAAGCCACTGCGCCAGTTATGTAAGTTTCTTGACGCAGCCAATATTGACCTGAAAGGGTTTAATGACAGCACCTATCTGAGGCTTAATTCGGCTCACCTGGCACCGGTATTGCGGACTCTGCAGGTGCTCAGGGAAGAAGGGGTCTGGCTGGAAATTACCAACCTGGTGATTCCTTCCTGGACAGATGATGTTAGCACCATCCGGCAGATGTGCAACTGGCTGGTCACAAACAAACTGGATAATTGCCCATTGCACTTCAGCCGGTTCTCGCCCTTGTATAAGCTCACGCAATTGCCTGAGACACCATTATCGGTGCTGGAAAAAGCCCGCGAAATTGCCCTTACGGCCGGGATGAAATATGTGTACGTCGGGAATGTTCCGGGCACGCAGTTGGAAAACACCTGTTGCCCTAAATGTAAAAAGGT
The DNA here is from genome assembly GCA_025350385.1 of Bacteroidales bacterium. Taxonomy (GTDB): domain Bacteria; phylum Bacteroidota; class Bacteroidia; order Bacteroidales; family UBA4417; genus UBA4417. The sequence goes on along the minus strand of JANXXZ010000094.1, from coordinate 1,370 downwards.
GATCGTGGAGCGGAAAGGATTCCGTGTAACTGAAAACCGGATTAAAAACGGGAAATGCAGTTATTGCGGAAACTCAATAGCCGGCGTTTGGACGTAAACTGCTGATTTTGTTATAAATAAACCATTCTAAACTTTCTCTTCATGAAATACTAATGATTTTCCCATTATTAACTATGCCAGAAACTATCCATAAAAACTATCAAGACATTAAAACTTCAGACAAATCCAAATTTAGTCTTTTCCAACTTTAGACTTACCCAACTTTAGGCAATTCAAACTTTAGGTATTTTAGGCACTTCTGTTCCATATCCAATTCCAGCCCTATGAAAACGCCAGCCATAATCTCTGATTTCATCTCCCTTCTGTATCCCCGTATCTGCTATGCATGCGGCAATACACTGTTCCGCCACGAAAACGTTATTTGCACCCAATGCCTGTTCCAGCTGCCAAAAACCAATTTCCACCTTTTCCCTGATAGTCCGCTCGATAAGGTTTTCTGGGGCCGGGTTCCGTTGCAGCGGACTGCTGCCTTGTATTATTTCAGTAAGGGAGGCAAAGTGCAGCATCTCATCCACCAGCTCAAATACAAGGGACAAAGGGAAGTTGGCATTTACATGGGAAAACTCCTTGGAAACGACCTGAAATCCGAACCGGGCTTTGAAACGATCAACGCAATAATTCCCGTTCCCCTCCACCCGAGGAAACAGCGGAAACGCGGCTATAACCAGAGTGAGCAATTTGCCATCGGTCTGTCAGAATCAACTGGAATTGAAATGGATATCAAATCGTTTGTGCGGACTGTTGCCACTGAAACACAAACGCGTAAGTCACGTTTCGCTCGTTACGAAAACGTAAAAGAAATCTTTAAGGTGACCTACCCGGAGAACCTGGAAAACAAACACCTCTTATTGGTGGACGATGTAATTACTACCGGCGCTACTCTTGAATCCTGCGCTAATATCCTGTTAGAGATCCCGGGTGTTAAGCTGAGTGTGGCGGCTATTGCGTATGCGGTGGATTAGTGCTGAGTGCAAGGTGCACGGTGCTTAGTGCATGGTGCTTGGGGACTTTTGAGTGAGTGTTCTTTTGGAACAGGCTTTCGATCGTCCATCACCAAGCAACCACTCGCCCCTCACCCCTCGCTCTTTGCCCCTCACATTTCGTCCCCCGACCCTATAACTTTCCCCCCAGCACAGTCGCTTTCTTAAACTTCTTCACATTCCCATGCAGATCAAACACTTCAACGAAAATAAGATAACGGCCAATGGATGCTTTTAACCGGTTATTGGTGATGCCATCCCAGGTATAAGAACCGGAAGTTCCGCATAATTCATTGTTCACCAGGTTGCGGATCAGGTGGCCGGTGGCAT
>JANXXZ010000071.1 GCA_025350385.1 Bacteroidales bacterium | reverse complement strand
TCCTTGGACTTTAAGTTCTTTACCGGGCAGGTTGTTGAATCTATAGTTAACAGTAAAACAAGCCGAGCGCCGTGCTAACTTATACAGCATGAACCCTGTATTGATTGCTTATGTATTTAATTTAGAGATAACGAAGAAATTAAAACCGGAGTAGCGGTTAGCCTACAGTTATGCCTCATTACAATATCTGGATAATGAAAAGCTTGAATGAACTGAAAAACCAGCTTTATTCCTCTGATTGGAATATTTCTCTTAATTCGGCCGAAAGATTAGCCAAACTTAATAGTAATAAATCAGTTTCAATTCTGATTGAAGGTCTCAATTCCAATAACAATTTTACAAGAAATGCTTGTGCTCTAGGCATAAGAGGAATGAAGAATGAATATGCTTTCAAAGAGTTATGGAATTGTATTATGAAATTAGGCCCGTATGAAGAAATTGGAACTCTGGTTTATGCTTTAGAAATGTCAGATTGTTCTTGTCATCTTTTAGAATTGCTATCACTCTATATTGATGGGAATTTCGAGGTTGAAAATTCTATTGAAACTATAATTAGTGAACAAATATTCAAGATAAAAGACGTGGAAGAGTCAAAGCTAAAAAAGTTAATATTGAGTAATAAACTAAAATTGAGTCACTTGAAAATAATAACAAAAAAAATAAACGAGGCATAATAACTAAGGCTTCGCGGGATCGTTTTTCACGATCTAATCCGCCTGGCGGACAGGCAATGAAGCCGTGTTGCACAGCTTGCCCCGCTTTAACGGGGAAATCCCACACCGGCCTGCCATAGCGTTGGCAGTTGCCAACCATACAATATTCTATTTTTAATTGAGTTCCCAAATTGAGAATTATTATATAGCTTTGTATTTCAGAATTTCAGGATGGAAAGAATTTTTGCCAAAAGCACCCTTAGAGAATTTTGGGAGAAGTACCCGGAATCAGAACAATACCTGAAAACCTGGTTTGACATTGTCAAAAGCTCGGACTGGAAAAATACAACTGATGTTAAACAAACTTATGCCAACGTTAGCATAATGAAAGATAGCAGAATAGTCTTCAATATTAAAGGAAATTCTTTCAGGCTGGTGGCTAAGTTCAATTTCGGGAAACAATGGGTTTTTATACGATTCATAGGAACCCATGAGCAATATGACAAAATTGATGTTTCAACAATCTAAAACCAGAAAAAAATGACTCTTAAACCCATAAAAACTGACTCAGATTACAAACAAGCATTAAACAGGCTTGAAAAAATCTTTGATGCTCCTGTCGGCACATCAGAAAGTGATGAAGCCGATATTTTAGGTTTGATGATCGACGAATATGAAAAAAAACATTTCCCAATAGAGGCACCTGATCCAATTGAAGCAATCAAAATCAGGATGGAAGAAATGCAATTAAAACAAGTGGATCTCATTCATGAAATAGGTGGAAAAAGCAGAGTCTCTGAAATACTGAACAGAAAAAGAAAGTTGACTGTTGAAATGATCAGAAGACTCACGATCCGTTTGAATCTCTCTCCCGAATTATTAATTAATGATTATCAATTATCACGATAAGGATAGTACAGTTGGTAATAACTAAGGCTCCGTGGGATCGGGGAACCGGGCAAAACCCGGTAAACCGGTATAGGCTGTGCTGGTTGAAACAATGGAAATCTTTAAATACATTTGTGCCGGCTGGCTGATGAACTGCAATCTATTCATGCACTATGGCCGGCTAAGGATCGCCGGCAACCGGTCCGGAAATAAAGACCAGCGCACTGAAACCTGTTACGAATAACGAAACCAAGAATAATAGCCCCGAATGAGCACCCTCGATATAATTATCCTTATTCCGCTTGCCTATTTCGCATTCAAGGGATTCACCAAAGGATTTATCATTACCCTGGCCATGCTTGCGGGGTTGCTGCTCGGGCTGTATGCCGCCGTTCATTTTTCGGAATATACCGCCACTGCCCTCACCAATACCTTTCATATGCAAAGTAGCAACATCAGGGTAATTTCCTACCTGGTTACCTTTGTGGTAGTGCTGGTGCTGGTTTACCTGCTTGGACAATTCCTGACGGGAGTTGTTAAAACTACCGGCCTCGGTATTGTTGACCGGCTGGCCGGGCTATTGCTGGGAGTTGCAAAAGGGCTGCTGATCGTGAGTATTTTCGTGGTAATGTTTGGTAAAATTGATCCGAAATCGAATCTGATTCCTTTGAAATCAAAGAAGGAATCAGTGTTATATAATCCTATATCCGTGATTGCACCCCGGGTTTTCCCGGTCATGAAAAAGTGTACCGAGGAGGCTAAAAGCTTCATAACCGGCGATGAGAATAAGAAGCCTTAGTCAGCTGATTTCATTCCAGCATTGGAATTAATTCAGCTCCGGATGTGCTAGTACCTGATTCCCCAGAAGGGTGGCTCTTCGGCGGCGCGCCTTTCGTCCATATATTTTTTCATAATGGCCGTATAATCGGCTTCATGAATTCTTTTACCCTTGATTTTCTTGGGCAGGTCCATTTCGGTGGTCAGAGGTTTCATTTCAATCTTATCGGCAGTAATTACCATGGCGCCATCGTTTACATCCACTTCAAGGATCAATCCCGGTAAGCCGCAGAACCGCTCGGGACCACTGCTGACAGGCATATCAAGAGCGAACCATGCATAGACTTTTTGCATCTTCAAGGTGTCGTCCCAGAAAGCATTCATGCAGATATGACCTGCAACTTCCTTGATGTCGTTCAGGATCTTCCAGTTTTGTGGACGGAGGGTATCTTCAATAATGTAAACTTTACCCAACAGTTGAATCATGTCAAAAATGCTACTTTTTTCAAAATTGCGCCGGATCGTATACACATCTTTTCGCCAGGAATAACCTTCATCGTCCTTTTCGGCCCGTTCCTCCGAATCTTCATACTTTGTCATGGTCGGAGTAAAATACATTAAGGAATACTCTTTCCATTCCGAACGGTTTCCCCACATGTAAGTTACCCTGTCGCGCTGCTGCTTGCTGAGATAGTCAACAGCAGCCATTTTTTTTGTCCAGTTGTGCGTAATAAGGTACCGCATCGAACCTTCCATTTTTTGCGCGAGGCCCGAAACCGGAAATGCCAGGACTATACATATGAATATCTGCTGAAGGTTTCGTTTCAGGCCGGTTGAAATGTTTGTGTTGCTAGTCATGCTATATGCTTGAGTCTTCATTGTAAATAGCAATTAGTTGATTTAACGTATCCGGCCGGAACTTTGAACAGCCCGGTTAACAAATCTACCAGTAATTATTTTTCTTCAGTTTATCTTCAAATCCCCGCAGGTTATAGGTTGCGCTTAGCATGAAATATCTGGCCAGGGTCGGAGCGCTGGTATGTTGAATATAATTTTGCGAACCGTACTGGCTGATATAAACCCGTTTGTTAAGAATGTCGAATGCGGCAAGCCGCATTTCAAGCCGGTTTTTCTTACCTAAAATCCGCCTGACGGAACCGTTCCAGATAGGCATATCCCGGTTAAAATTAAAACGATCGTTGCGGTAGATGGAATAATTGAAATTGCTCTCGAAAAAGAACTTTGTCGCAAACTGCCATTTTATTGCAGCTTCGGTCGAATAATTCCTGATCTTCTGGTTCTGTTCAGCATGAATGGAATAGGTAATATTATTCATTTCAATGCCCTGCTCAATGTTAAATATCAGCTTTGGATCCGGTGTAATGTTAAACCCGATATTGATATTAAAGCCACGGTTCTTAGTATCATTTTCAACATTATTCACAAGAGCCGGCGAACTTCCTGTATTGATAGACCCGTATATATTAAGTGTGAGTTTAGTCTTAATGATCGGGTAACTTGACCAGATATAAGTATTGAAACTGTTACCACCTTTCACATTAGCCGGCTTTGAGGTTGTAACAAGTCCCAGACTGTCCATCACTTCTACCGTTTGGTTGTAAACTATATTCTGGTCATATATATTTAAGTCAGAGCCAAAGCCGATGCTTGCAAAAGAGGCCGGATTCCAGTAATTGTAATTCAGGTTGAACGAATGCATACGCTGAGGTTTAAGTTCAGGATTACCTTCGAACCGGTATAATGGATTATCAACATTAGGAACTGATTGCAGGTCAGTGAGCTGTGGCTCGATGATATTGTAGCTGTAATTTAACCCCAGCCACATATTATGAGGAAGCTGGTAATTGGCTGTAAGATTGGGTGTCCAGTTGAAAAATGTCCTTTTCACAGAATCAGTCTGTATAGTCTCGCCGCGGTTCGGAAAATAATTTCCTGTGAGCTTTAATTGCTGAGCAGCTATTCCAAGAGAAGTATTTAAACCTTTGTTTGAATAACGGATACTGGTCCCCAGGCGGTTATACAACACATCATTGGTGTAAAAAACACTCAGGGAGCTGTCATGTGTATTTTGCCTTTGTACCTGCCTGTTAACCGCATTATTGCTGATGCTGAAATTATAAAATGATTCCCAGTACCATTTCTTTGAAAGAGGCTCAGTGTATAGTAAACTTGATTTGAATTGTGATGCATCGTTTTGCTTTGCTTTCAGTTGCTGTATCTGTTCAGTTATAGTATTGGCTTTGAAGAACTTATTTAATGAAAAAAGGTTATCCGTGCCATCGGAACGGCTGATATTATAACCCGCACTGATTGCCAGCGACCGCCCTTTTTTTATAAAACGATGGCGGAATATTGAGGCGCTGGTTACGCGCCATGAATTAAGATCCGTTCCGTTTTTCATTCCCAGGCTGTTCAGGGGAATACTCTCGCTGTTGCTGTATAATTGATCCTCATGTGAAGTGCTGTTGGAAGTACTGAACCGGATGTTAGCTTTAACAATGATAACATTGTTTGAATCCAGGTTTTTTTCGAAACGTGAAGCAATACTATGGTTACCCCGGAAATTTGATTGTCCCAACGTATCTGAATTCAGGAAGTTAGCCGAATCGGTAAAGGTTTGCTTGGATGTAAACTGGTCAAGGCTAAGGCGGGTCTGATTAAAGAAATAGCTTAGATTGAATTTGGTTTTCTTGTTATCATAATTATAGTTGCTACCCGCACCGAGGTTTTTGGTAAAACCACGCCCGTCGAAATTGTTTAACGGGGAATCATCACTATTGAAGGAATAATACCGCATGCCTCCATTACCAAACCCGAAATCGCCGTTATCATAATCGTTAAAAGTGTTCTGACCCTTGAATTCTCCGTAATCTTCCCAGTTCACACCCGTCTGGTTGATGTTATTTGCATAACCAATAAAGGATAGCTGGTTTTTATCATTGAAACGGTTGTAATTTGCCCTGCCAGCATATCGGTCATAATTATCCGATGCTGTAAAGTTATTTCGGTTACCGCCAGCACCGGTAACTTTCCCGAACGAGCCTTTCTTAAATTCTTCTTTCAATTCCAGGTTCATCGACTTTTCCTTTGTTCCATCATCAACTCCCGTAAGCTTGGTCTGTTCTGATTTTTCGTCATAAACCTGCACCTTCGATATAGTTTCGGCACCCAGGTTTTTGGTTACGCTTTTGGGATCATCGCCGAAAAACGTCTTCCCGTCCACATATACCCTTTTCACATCTTTTCCCTGTGTCTTGATATTTCCGTCGGCATCCACCTCAATACCTGGTAAGCGGCGTAGTAAATCCTCAACGGTGGATCCGGGTGGGACTTTGAATGTAGTGGCATCGTATTCAACAGTATCGCCCCTTATACGCAACGGAGCTTTTGCGGCCCTTACAACTACTTCCATCAGGGTAACTGAAAGAGGCTTCACTCTAACAACTCCAATATTATTGACTGGGGTTGCTGACACCTGGACCATCTGCTGATGCGGAAGGTAACTCATATGGGAAACTTTCAGCAAATAAGGGATATTCTTTACATTATTGAAAGCAAATGCCCCGTTTATATCGCTCAGCGTGTAATTTACCAGGGTACTGTCCTTTGGGTTTAGAAGCATTACCGTGGCGAATGGAACTTCTGCATTCGTTGTGTCGTGAATGCTGCTTTTAATAGTAACTTTTGAGGGATTTTGAGCAAGGATAAAGCCGGAGGAACACAACAGTATCAGCATCAAATACCAGGATAATCTATTCATGTGGTAATATATTATTGTTTTCGGATTAGTTTGTGCCAGATAGTACGAGCAGATAAAACCGTAAATATGGAATTATTGTATAGCTAGCAGGAAAAGCAAATACAGAGAATCATTGAAATAATAACTATCTTAACGTATATAAATTGTTGACATTTGAAAATAATTTTCTGAAAACGAATTTATTTTCATTCAACATACAATCAAGTTATGCACTCCTCTTATAAACAGGTAGATCTGAATTACAGATCTGGCTTTTCTTAGCACATGATTTTTAAAGAATGAAAGAAATTTTATGCCTGATTACTAGCTTAGTTATTAGGACAAAATAAAGCAGCCCTTCCGGATGAATTACCAGAAAGGCTGCATTCACAATCCATATACTTATTTTGTTGCAACTTCTGCCATGGAGGCTCTTCTCATTTGTACCGTAAAATGCCTGAGAATCGGAGCTTCATATTCTATTTCCATTCCGCAGGTAATACTTTTTCGGCGTTCAAATACATTTGCCATAGCAGCGGCAACATATTCCATATGATTATTGGTATAAACCCTTCGGGGAATAGCCAGCCTGACCAGTTCAAGTGCCGGGTACCTGTTTTCGCGGGTATCGGGATCACGGTCGGCCATAATGGCTCCGATCTCCACACCTCTTATGCCTCCTTCAAGATAGAGTTCAACAGCCAGAGTCTGAGCCCTGAATTGTTCTTTCGGGAGATGGGGTAATGTTTTGTTCGCATCGATAAAAATGGCATGTCCGCCGTATGGCCGCTGGACCGGAACTCCATACCCGGTGAGTAATTTCCCAAGGTAGCCAACCTGTTTTATTCTCGCATCCAGGTATTCGAATTCAGTGCCTTCATAGAGTCCCTGCGATAATGCGCCCATATCGCGACCGGCTAGTCCGCCGTATGTCACAAAACCTTCAAACATAATGTTGAAGACAGAGGCCTGACGATGAATTTCGGAGTCCCTCAAAGCGATAAAACCACCTATATTCACAATAGCGTCTTTCTTGCTACTCATAGTCATGCCATCAGCCAGGGCAAACATATCGGTTACAATTTCACGAATACTTCTGTTTTGCTGGCCTTTCTCGCGTTCTTTAATAAAATAAGCGTTCTCAGCAAAACGGGCTGAATCGTACAATATCATTATACCGTATTTTTTTGCCAGTGCGCCTAC
>JANXXZ010000054.1 GCA_025350385.1 Bacteroidales bacterium | reverse complement strand
AGTTTCAATTGCCCGTTCGCATCTATCCCTCCAATCCAGAGAGCTGCACTGAACATTGACATTTTCTTTGATCCTTTTGGGATTTCATATTGGGCAGTTTCAAAGTCCCACCACATATCACCACCGGTATTGATACGGCAGCGAACATTATTCAATTCCAGGTATTTGAAATTTGCCCCTGGTAAACATCCGGCAGCTGTTGACTTTATTGTGGATGAACCACCTGACTTCAGGTGGACTTTCTCAGCATGCACTGTGAAAGCCAGGATGAAACTCATCACTATTACCGGCAAAATACGGAAAGTATTTTTCATTGTATATGCGTGTTTATTCGTTTGTAAACTGAGTGTGCTCATAATGTTACTAGAAGTTAAAGCCTAAACCCAGACGGATCATGCGGGGTGAGCTGTAATTATACGGATTGTTGACCCTGATACTGTAAAGATCAGAATACGATTGAGAATCGACCTGTTGTTTCAATAATGCCTGGCCTTGGGAGGTAGCCATGTAACCATCATCATCAGGGTTACCGGTATATGCATAAACGCCCATTATATTCTGTGCATTCATTACATTCAGTACCTGCAGGTACACATTCAGGAAATATTCCTTTGACTTGCCGTTGGCGTCCTTCTTGGTTGCAATTGTAAAGTCCTTGTCAAAACGGGCATCCATCCTGAATGATGAAGGTAAGCGTGAGCCGTTAACTGATCCAAGTACCCTGGTTTGCGCGCTTAGAGGTGAAACAAGGTCCGAACGGGTATATGGCGTACCTGAACCTCCTTTAAGTGTGAGGTTAAAACCTGCGTTCTTTAAGATTTGTTTACCCATGATAATAGGTCCGTTGTAATCGGTGCCTTCGCTGTAACGAAAATCGACATTCAGGTTGAATGCATGACGTTGGTCGTAATCGTATGGTAAGAGAACACGTATATTCCCACGTCCTGAATGCAGAAGTCCGGCAGCGGTCTCAGCATTGGAACCTGTACCGTTGGCAAACTGAAGGGTGTAACTGGCCCTGACCCTGATATTAGTAGTACGGCGGAGATCGTATGAAGCAGTGAGTCCTTTTACGGTCCCAAAGTCAATGTTTCCATACGAATAGTATGTGTTGGGATAGGCGCCAAGATGCGGTACCTGCTGGATCTGGTCACGGAATTCGCGGTAAAATCCAGAAATGTTCAGGGAGGAGGAATTGGACAGTTTCTGCTGGAATCCCAATTCATAATCCACTGTTTTTTCCGGCTTCAGGTTTGGGTTACTCATAGTCTGACCGGCTGCATTAGCCCAGAATAGATATTGAACGGGGTTGCTTGCAAAACCTGTTGTTGGTCTTTGGGTGAGAACATCATAGTGAGCATAGAACAAAGCCTCGTCGGAGATTGGAAAGGAGAATGAGATACGGGGCATTACGGTGATCTGTGGCTTGTAGTCAGCAAAGGATTTTGCAGTAATTTCCTTCGAACTTGGATCTACAAGGTACGGGGAAATACCATTTCCGGCATTCAGATGTAACCTTGGATCATCAACAACCACAGCGCCATTTGCATCGTACCAGTTGGAGCCGCTACGGTAACCCATAATACGGGTTGGGCTGACAACATTGTCAACATAAACCACATAGTCAGGTCCCATGGTTGAAGGAATAGTTCCAAGATCCTTAACTTCACTGACTGTTTTTGTCGGATATAGTGATTCCGGATCTTTCAGCACGCTCTGGTTTGCGTCGAAACGGTCAACACGAAGGCCAATGTTGAATACCAGGTCATCAAATGAAAACTTATCCTGTATATAACCGGCCATATAGATAGGCTCGAAAGGTGCAATTTCACGTGTATAGTTGCCATTGGCATCTTTCTTCTGAAAAAAGTCCTCTATACTTGGTTTGCTTGAAAGCCGGTTGCCATGATAATCATACCCCCTGGAATTGCCATATTGGTTATTGGCATTTGCAGTATTATTCAGTAATTCATCGGGGCTGAATAAATCCACCGAAAGTGGTTTACTTAAATTGACTGTATTAAGAACATTATTCTCATCATAGTAATTGATGGTTTGTGAATTGATGTCGTATGAATTGATGTCAATCCAGTCAGTACCATTTACCGGTAACCCCATAAGTGAACGTAGGCTCTTGTCGAACGCACGCTGGGAAGCACCGTCATACAAACGGTGATAATCAGTAACAGCGATTGTAGTTGTGTCAAACGGAGCAGTATAATTAATGGGATTATTGAGGTCAAGCTGCGCAATATGCGAATTGGCAAGCTGGTACATATTTGTCCAGAAAGCAGTGGGATTTAAATTATAACCCCTTGAACTGTAGCGTTCAAACGTAAAACCAAGCTTAAGTTCATGATTGCCAACGTCGCCCGCAATGTTCAGGGTAGCTGTAGCTTGTTGCTGGTCAACTACGCCGTAACCCGCTTGAGGGCTGCCCGGTGAACCCCAGATACCATAAACAGCATTTGGCGTATAGCCATTCAGTAACCCTCCTCCAAGAGCAATATTCTCTGCCTTATCCAGATGACCTGCAGGAGTGCTGGCATAGTAGTCGTAGTAATTTGTAGTGTAATTTGCCATAATCGGGTTAAGTTCTGCACGCTGGTAAGTAATAAGCGTATCAGCATAACCGTTCATCTTCGCAAAAAAATGAACTGCTCCTGTTGTATCCACTGTGCCTGTGTAATCGTAAGCTTTTACCTTGTGGGTGGTGAATTTGCCAATATATCCATACCCCATCAGGTTGTCTTTCAACTGGGCATCCTGGGTTTTGGCGTTTATTTTGGTATAATCCGCCTGTATGCTGTAGTATACATTCTTTATAACATTGTTGCTTTCTTTATCAGCAGGAAAACGCTGTGTAAATCTTCCGAAAACACGCCAGGTATCACCTGTTGAAAGTGAATTGCGGTCGTAATTGAAAATGGAACTTAGCCAACTGTAATTAAGTGTATGATTGGCATTGTACGAACCTCCAAATGCCAGGGTGGTGTTCTTACCACTCTTAACATCGAGTTTTAAAGAGGTATTCACATTATATTCGTTGCTGTTGAGGGTCGATTTGAGTGGTTGCAAATCGCTCAGATGGATATATTCGGAACTCAGATTATATACGCCGTTCCCTGAAAACCGTAAGGGATTCTTTTCAAGTTCAGCAAGCACGTCGTCTTTAACTTTATATCTGCCGAGAGCCAGGGGGCTTCCGTCTTTCTTGTATTCAACATCGGCAGCCATAAAATAACCAAGTATGGAGGATGTTTTTTCTTTATTCTTAAAAATCGGCCCGGTAAGGTTTACCCCGGCGCGGTTATACCCGTAGTTGTCAAGAAGTTCAGAGGTTTGAATTTCCAATCCGCCGCCAAATGTCCTTGAAGGACCTTTTGTGGTAACATTGATAATACCACCGGTAGCATCGCCAAACATAGCGGGAACACCACCTAGGATAACTGATACCTGCTCAATGGCTGATTCCGGCAGGCTGCTGGATCCGCGAACCCTGATTCCATCAATATACATGACGTTACCATCCGAACGCTGTCCGCGCATACTACCCAGTTCACCATCACGCGAGAACACTCCTCCGACGCTTGTTGCTACTGAATTTACGTTACGGCTGGGCATCTTGGAAATTTCTTCCGATGTAACTGTAGCACCTGACATCGTTTTGTCCTTATCGATGAGAGGAACTTTATATTTAGTAATTACCACACCCGTCATTTGAATGGCAGTTGACTCCAGTTCTATATTCAGGTATTCAATAATTCCTGCGCGGATTGGAATCCCGGTAATCATTACAGCCTTATAACCCAGAAAAGAGGCCTTTACATCGTAAGTTCCAGGTGTAATCGGCTTGATGGTGTATCTGCCATCGATGTCAGAAGCTGCTCCGCCAGCCTGTGTGCCTTTATTATCAACTATAATATTGGCGAAAGGAATTGGTTCTTTGGTAACCTTGTCCAGGACTTTCCCCTTCAGTTCTCCCGATTGGGCAAATACCGCCATGTTTGCTGCCAGAAGCAAAACAAAGACAATGAGTAAATTTCTTACCATAACTAGTGGTTTAATGGTTGCTTTAAGTATTAAAATGAGCACGCCTGAAAAAGCAGGTAAAAGTAGAAAGAAAAAATTTCCATAAACAAATTTTTTAGCCTTATGGCTAAAAAATTTAAATTATGTTAATAATTTTGTTGGTTTGTAAATTAGTTGTAAATGCAAATTCCAAAACGATTCGTTTTGGAATTATTAATTCGTTATTAATCTGATGATTACCACCTAAGGTTCTGCCTTAACAATAGTACAAAGATACAAAAAGAATCGATACGTTAGAGAGTAAGTCATCTAATTAAAATCCTTTCTAGGCTATTTGAACAGTATTTAAAAATAATTTCCAGGTTCTTTTACTTAAATGGGTCCCAATTCTGAATAAACAAAAATGAATATTGATTGTTAAAAACATTTTTTACTGCTTAATTTACCTCGTTTTTTGGGTTTATTAACCGCAGTAGCTCTCTTCTTTGTACTCTTCATCATCTTTTGGGTCGACTTACTTTGATTTTTATAATGCTGCTGAGTGGCTTTCTCATATTCTTTTGATGCTTTCCGATCTTCTTTTGACTTCTTCTTTTCAGCTTTTGCCTGGGGATTCTTATGAAAGATGCTGCATCCGCAAGGTATAAAGCTTATTGATGGTATAAGAAACAATAGGATTATTAGCCGTGCAATTCTGTTTTTCATAGGAAGATGGTTATTGAAAAAAGTCTGGTCGATATAATGAAGGCAAAATAAAGACTAATTTTACAACGTTATACCAGACAGCAAATTGCTTCCAGATGAGATCTTTACATATTACAGTTATACTTCTGATGATCTTTGGCGCCTCATGCGGTAAAGACAAGCAACCAGCTATACCCTATGTTTTCGTACAGGAGCATCTTTATCCCAATTCCCTGGACTACATACCCGTTGGAGGATACAAGTATGTGAATGCCGGATATCGTGGCATAGTTATTTATCGTAGCCTGCCGGATGAATTCAAGGTTTATGAACGCTGCTGTCCGTATGATCCCGAAAAGCCCAATGCTCGGATACAAGTTACTAAAGATAATATTATTGCAATCGATTCGGTCTGTATGTCGCAGTATGCTTTGCCATATGGAACCCCTTATGGGACTGGTCCATCGCCTTATTCACTCTTGACGTACAATTACTCTTACGACGGGGAGACCTTGTATATCTTCAATTAGAAGCTACTGCTTCCAAATTCCATTAGTATTGACATTTTACTTTCCTGAAATTAAAAAAGGAAGCCGAAGCTCCCTTTTGATATATTTAAATTTACCGGCAGTTGGTGTTTCAACAGAACTATGAAAGTGTCAGCATGATGAATAATTCCGATGATTCGATGATACCTCTATTGCCTATTGCCTGATTATTAGTACCTGTAGTGATCCGCTTTGTACGGACCTTCTGCAGGGACTGAAATATAGGCTGCCTGTTCAGGGGTAAGTACCGTTAGTTTTACACCTAGCTGCTCAAGGTGAAGGCGGGCTACTTCTTCATCCAGGTATTTCGGAAGACGGTAAACGCCGACCTCATACTTATTTTTCCA
>JANXXZ010000026.1 GCA_025350385.1 Bacteroidales bacterium | reverse complement strand
CCTGGCAAGTGTTAAAATCTCTTTAAAGTCGAACCCATTGTCAGCATCAAAACTTTCAATCACTTTGAAATCGGCTGGTATAGTTGGAATTACTTTAATCAGGCAAGAAGGGTAATTTGTATGCAAAATATATAGATCATTTTTTTCGTTGTCGGAGGAAAATCAAATGTTGGCATGTAAAAGTAAATATCCTGTGAGATGCAAGAAAAAGTTTTATAAAACTCTACGCGAAATTCTCCACAATCAATTTATTAAAGGCACATTTTTAACAAAAGATTTCAACCTACTAATCTCGGCAGCAATAGGAATAACACCCAAAAGAGTTTATAATGCAATCTCGGCAGTTGCAAAACACTAAGGCTTTAAATATTTGGGATATTTGGGATATTTCAACGGGATAGTTGGGATATTATTTTCTTTTCATTATTTATTCAACATGCTAATATTCAAATATTTAATTGCGTATTTTTAATTGTTTTGGGATATTATCCCGCCATAATTTGGTCTTCAGAAACCAATACAAAAATTATGGTAAAACCAACCCTAGAATTACTCCCCGATGAAGTCTTTGCCCTCCGGCAAGACGTGAAAAGTATCATCAAATTTTTAGAGGAACACGGAAACCTCCGCCAAAACGTTAGCCAAACCGATAAGTTCCTAACTGTTCCACAAGCTGCTGAATTCCTTAACCTGGCTACTCAGACAGTATATGGTCTAATCCACCGTAAACAGATCCCGTGCTTCAAACGCCAGAAACGCGTCTACTTTTCCAAGCCTGACCTGATAGCCTGGCTGGAATCAGGTCGACTGAAAACCCGTGAAGAACTCGCTTCTGAGCGTCCAATCCTTGTCCGGAGAGGAGGAAAGGTATGAAAAATAAAAGAAGCAGGGCCACCGCCTCCTACAGCAACAGCCCCGAAGTCAATCACCCGGATCGACAATGCAAAGATACAAAAATCCTTTACCAACTTTGTTATATTTTATGCTGCCGACTTTTTATTATTAGATTAGTAGCGGGGGCAAGCTTTGCTCTTGCGATCTTCACAGAATCGGTGTGACGAGATGACTGAACTTCTCTACCCCGCGATATATTTTAACATAGCCTTCTTTTTTTTAATAAGGGGTGCAATATGAGAAAGCCATGCAAATATACATCAAACGTGTTCCATTATATATGCTCATTTATTGACAATAATAAAATTTTTACATTTAACTGATTTACTTTCACTTACATTCATAATTTTAATAGGTAGCCCTGCATAATCCCAAGCCAAAAGAAGAGCGTCCCTGGTTTCCTGATTAGTTTTCGCCTGAATCCCTGTAAAATACGAAATCTCTTCATGTGTGATTTTTCGGTTAATTCCGGACCACATTTTAAGTAAAGGCCGCTTAACTTCATGTTTTATCTTTAGGTGTTCACACATTTGCACAATAAGTTTACCAACTTCATGGTTTGCTCCAACATTCTTGCTGATACGATCACTTGACCTTTGATTCTTTGCAGCATGAAAGTTGCTCTTTTCATTTAGCCATCCCCCTTCAATAATTACGGTGAATTCAAAATACTGAGTTTTAAGCCAGATCATATAATCAAACAACTCAAAGAATGTAAGTGAAGATAATTCGATCATTCGGGTTTGTTTGTTTAGAAAACAGATACCGCTTTTTTTAATATCGGGGTCAATTCCGATAATTTGGTTGTAGATCATTGGTTTTGGAGTTTGTCGTAATACCTGGTTACAATGGCATCCGGTGTGCGATTTATCTGTTTTGCCAATGCGCGAAATGCAAGCCGTAAATTATCCGGATTCTTTTTTGCTGCTTTAATTACAGCCTTTTCCTGTGATTCAGTCCATTTTCTCATAACTTACAATTGTGGGTGATTATCATAATTTTGATCGGCCAGCTTTGATTTAATGATTATTTTTAAGCACTTCTGACAATTAACGTCTTCTTCCACAACAGTGCAATTAATAAAATTTCTGTGCCTGTGAGAATAAATACCACAAACAGACAAAGCCCTAATTGTTCCGTCATCAGGATATTGATATTTTCGAGTGAAATGACTTTTGCTCATACTGGTTCTTTATTTAAAGTTGATTTACATGCATTTCCATATCATTCTACTCTTTACATGCATGATATGAGAATAGAGCTGCTATAACTGCGAACAAGGGACCAAACATGGCTAGAAACAACCTGGATTCTTTCGACCAGAATTTAGCATCAATGTTTACGACTACAAATGAAGTGAGCAGGTAAATTGCACTGAAAACCAGAACGGCAATGATCAATGCTACGGCAAGTTTTTTGTTTTTCATTTTAGGTTTGATTGAAGGTTAATATTCGATTTCGGGATTGAAACAAATGATCTGGCCGGTGAAGGGCAGTTTGTTAAACCAGTCTTTAAAGTCGAGAAGTTCTAATCCGTCATTATTGGCTACAACTCCATTTGAAAGCATTGAGAATTCATTTGTTTTGCCTTTGATCGGTAATGTAACCTGAAAATTATCCTTTTGAATTACGACATTCCAAGTCTTTACGACCTCAATATCGGGCGAAAATATGATCTGGCATTCGGTGTATGGTTTTCCCTTCCATACTGCGGGTGTAAACATTTCGCCAACTTTAAATCGGGCTGAACCTCTGATTGTGTGGCTCTTGATTTCATTCGTTACAATAAGATCGTTTTGAAAGTCAACCAAATCCCAAATGCTTAACTTTTTGTCGTTGAGCTTTTCAGAATTTAAACTGATTAACATGTTCAAATAGTCAGGTGACTTGTAATTGATTCCGCGCTGGTTGATAATCTTTTCAACAAAAAGGGTTTTTTCGCCCTGTTTCATGTGTCCTTTTTGGAATTCCTGGCTGAAGGTGATGATCTTTGACATGATTACGTTGTTTTAGTATTTAAATGTTTTTTTGAATTATAGGTTTTTAACTAATTCAATTATTTTGGTCGGTATTGTTTTAAAGTTCAATTCCTTCACCAGATAATATAAAAACTCTCTGTCTGGCACGGTTACAAGGGTAGAATCAACTGTGAGAAATTCGCGGTGTG
>JANXXZ010000576.1 GCA_025350385.1 Bacteroidales bacterium | reverse complement strand
AGGAAAACTTATAGTGTTGGTAAACGGATTTATTAAGAAAACCCAGAAAACCCCAAAGAACGAAATAGAACTTGCAGAGAAACTCAAAAAACAATACTTCGATGAAAAAGATAAATAAAAACCTGACATCATTTGCTGATCATCTCGATTCTGAATATGGAAAACGTGGAACTGAAACACGAGAAAAGTATGAAGAAGGTTTTGAATCATTCAAACTTGGTGTTATGCTCCAGGAGCTCAGGAAAGAGCATGGAATGACTCAAGAGCAGTTGGCAGAAAAGTGTGGCACAACAAAGACATATATTTCCCGAATTGAGAATGATGCCAGCGATATCCGACTTTCGACACTTATGAGAATAATCCGAGAAGGATTTGGGAGACACCTAAGTTTTAGTGTTGACGTTTGAAAATAAAGCACATGGCGGTAATCGAGTAGACGGCCCCGCCAGCAATAACTGACGGGGTGCGCCTCTCACAGCACTGTACGTACGAGTCTCGTATACAGCGGTTCTTTAAGATTTTGGGCATTGCATGGCACACATAGCGTTTAAGCACTAGGACATGCGCCTACACACCGGCCCTCATTGTAACCTCCAGCGCCTACCCCGGGAACGGGAACGTTAGTGAGTATTAACCCTATCAATCAACCGTCAAAGAAATATTCCAGAATCATAAAAAACTTTCAAATCCAATAAACCATGAAAATAAGAATAAGGCTTGTGGTTTTGAATGTACTTTCAATAGTAATTTTTCTGGGTTTAACAACAGCAAAATCAACCGGGCAAAATTACGACTCCCTGAATTTAGCGAAAGAGAGTCAGCATTTCAATTTTTATTCAAGCCCGGGTGACATTAAAGTGTTGGATTCACTGGCCAAAACACTGGAGAATAATTACGTCCGGATTACGAATCATCTGGGAAAACAAATTGACAAAAAAATCAATGTGAAAGTCTATCCAACTCTTAAGGCCTTTCATATAGCAATCCATTATCCTGATTCACCTGACTGGGTTGTGGGGTCAAGTAATGGAAAGGAATTAATGATGGTATCGCCCCTCAACCCGGGGAGTGTTCATACCTATGAATCCCTTTTGCAGGTGATTGTCCATGAATTTGTACATATAGCGGTTGCTTATGCGCGAGATAACAACATCCCGGGGTCATCACGATGGCTTAACGAAGGATATGCACAATACGAAGCAGGCCAGGTAAATGATGCTGTACGGAAATCTGCAGAATCCAGTGTGACCACAAAGGCGCCGCCCGGCTGGACACAACTTGATTCCTTACCGGTTATGGAATTTGGAAATATAAATGGTTATGCACTTTCGGCTACGATCGTTGAATTCCTGGTGCTTACCTATGGCATGGATAAATTGGTTTTACTGATAAAAGAGCCTGAAAATATTGAAAGCATCTATGGTCTTTCAAAAGACAGCCTTGAAAAACAATGGATCGGGTATTTAAAGCATGAAAAGATAGAATAATAGCCGCTAACAGGGACCCGGCCTTACAGCCCATGTTATAGGAAGTGTGAGTAAGCCGCAAAGTTAACGGGGAAATCATGCGCCAACTCGAAGTACAGAAGCTGGGTCAGCATTAATATCCCATTAAAAAAGCCGGCCCACAACTGAACCGGCTTTTTCATTACTCATTGCATTTATTACAATGATTTTACAATCCGCATTTTATAGAACGAGCGGTACACGAAATACAGCGCTACCACGAAGAAACAGGCGCCCACATATGGAGCAACTGCGTAAAAACTGTCGGAGATGGCAATTTCCATGGCAAGCAGCCCGAACAGGGTGGTGAATTTGATGATTGGGTTCAGCGCTACGGAAGAAGTATCCTTGAACGGATCGCCAACGGTATCGCCTACGATGGAAGCATCGTGCAGGGGAGTTCCCTTTTCTTTCAGGTCAACCTCAACTACTTTCTTGGCATTATCCCAGGCTCCCCCTGCATTAGCCATAAACAAGGCCTGAAACAGCCCAAAGACGGCAATGGAAATGAGGTAACTCACGAAAAACGAAGTAGCCGCATATTTATGTGCATCGGAAATGGCAGCCATATCACGATATCCTGCGAAAAAGGCAAAAGCCAGCGCAAAGGAGAAAATGGCGATAAAA
The DNA here is from genome assembly GCA_025350385.1 of Bacteroidales bacterium. Classification (GTDB taxonomy): domain Bacteria; phylum Bacteroidota; class Bacteroidia; order Bacteroidales; family UBA4417; genus UBA4417. Next base: position 7,337 of record JANXXZ010000576.1, on the reverse strand, counting down.
ATGTTGAACATACCGGTCTGCGCATATTGGGTACAAATCTTCACCACTTCCTTTGAAGTTTCAATGGAAGCACTCTTGTCAGCAGTATCATCGAGCTTTATATTTTTCTTTATGTACTCCACTGCGCGGTATGCCCCGGTAGTCACAGCCTGGATAGAGGCGCCCGTAAACCAGTATACCACTGAGCCACCGGCAAGGAATCCAAGGATAGTGTAAGGATTTAATACATTGAGAATGGTTTCCGGTTCAATCCCGAATTTATTTTTAATCAGCAGGATAAGCGAAAAAATCATGGTGGTGGCTCCCACTACCGCGGTTCCGATAAGCACGGGTTTGGCGGTTGCTTTGAAGGTATTCCCTGCTCCATCATTGGCTTCCAAGTAATGCTTCGCATTATCAAAATCGGGTCTGAACCCGAAATCCCTTTCTATTTCCTTACCGGCATTAGGATTTTCCTCAATCAGCGAAAGCTCATAGATACTTTGGGCGTTATCGGTAACAGGTCCGTAGCTGTCGACAGCTATGGTAACCGGCCCCATCCCGAGGAAGCCAAATGCCACAAGGCCGAAAGCAAAAATGGAAGGATAAATCATAAGGGTGTCAAGTCCATGGGTAGAAGCTATGTAGGCTATGAACATCAACACTAAAAACACCATTCCCTGCCAGAAAGCGCTGAAGTTGCCGGCAACCAGCCCTGAAAGAATATTTAAGGAAGCGCCGCCTTCGCGTGAAGCGGTTACAATCTCATTGACATGATCGGACTTGGGACTGGTGAAAATTTTTGTAAATTCAGGGATGAGCGCAGCGCCCAGTGTACCGCAGCTGATGATAATTGAAAGGATTAGCCAGAGATTATTGCTGAGTGAGCCGATCATGAAATAACTTACAGCAAAGGTGACAATTATCGAAAGAATGGATGTAATCCAAACCAGGGTAGTAAGCGGCCTTTCAAAGTCCATATCGGTTGAGGAACTGTATTTCATGTTTGAATAAGCCCTGTTGATATAGAACGCAACGATAGAAGTGATAACCATAAGGATACGCATAGCAAAAATCCAGGTGAGCAACTGCATCTGGTCAGCCACATTGGCTACTGCCAGAACAATAAAGCTTATGAGCGCAACACCGGTAACACCATATGTTTCAAAACCATCGGCGGTTGGTCCTACGCTGTCGCCTGCATTATCGCCGGTACAATCGGCTATTACACCCGGATTCCTTGGGTCATCTTCCTTGATCTTGAAAACCACCTTCATCAGGTCACTTCCGATATCGGCAATCTTGGTAAATATCCCGCCGGCAATGCGTAGAGCAGAAGCACCCAGTGATTCACCAATCGCAAATCCTATAAAACTGGCCCCGGCAAATTCGCGGGGGATGAACAGCAGGATGATCAGCATCATGATCAGCTCAACAGACACCAGCAACACGCCGATGCTCATACCGGCATCAAGGGGAATATTAAGAAGTTTTAACGGTTTGCGCTCCAACGATGCGAAAGCCATTCGACTATTAGCCAGCGTATTCATGCGGATGCCAAACCAGGCGACTCCATAAGAACCTAGTATTCCAACTACGGTCCATGACAGGATCAGCAGCACACCACCGAAGCTCATTCCCTGCAAAAAGCCAAAATAAAAGGCAATACAGGAAGCAATGAATGCAAATAGAATCAGCAGGAATTTACCTTGCTGGATAAGGTATGTTTTACAGGTCTCAAAAATGATGTGCGAAACATCGAGCATGCTCTGGTGAGCTTTTAGTTTCTTCACTTTCATAAACTGGAACAACCCGAAACCCAATCCACCAAGACAAACCAGGAAGCCCAGCAGTAGCAGGTTATTCTGGTCGGGATTAAGTTGGGGTATCTTCAGGTCAGCCTCGCTGGCCATTACAGGAAATGCCGCGAGGAAGGCGACAAAAGCTAGTAGAATCCTTTTCATAGATTATTTTTTGATTTTGTTAATAAATCTGGTTTTCGGTTGGCTCAAATATACGGCAGTTTGGCGAACAGGCCAAGTCCTGTGGATGAATGCAAATACAATTATTCCTTGTCCGCCTTACGTATTGATTTTAAAATGAATACGATAATTTTCATATCTAAAATAGCATCTATCTAGATACATCAGGAGTGAAATCAGGAAATAAAACTTCGAAAAAAAATGCTAATAGAGGATTGCAGCGAGATTATTTTACCGCTATAGCGAACAAATCGAAGCAGGAATCGGAGGCGTCGTCTATCCAAAAATCAGAAGTTGTGACCTGGTTTACCAGTCCCGAATTTTCACCCAGCAGTTTTCGCCGGTTCATACGGTTTAAAAGGTCGTAAGGAATCTGTAGCATCAGTCGCGGCAGATGGTATTGAAGTTTCAGGATATCAAATCGTGTGATCTTCTCTACAGATGCCTTGTTCCTCCGGTGATAGTCCATCACTTTCTCATTCCCGTAGACGCCTTTCATTTCAACGGTACTGAAAGAAGATAAAAGAAGGTTTTTCAATTCGGAGGCGGTATATTCGCGGATGTGCCAGGGATTTCGCGTAAGTGACATAAGGCGGTTCGGGGTTGTGGCGAGTATTTTCCCACCAGGCTTTAATACCCGGTGTATTTCCTTTACAAACTGCCTGTGATCTTTAATATGTTCAATCACCTGGAAAGTTAAGGCGAAATCAAAACTGTTATCTGCAATCCCTGCCAAAGAAGGCAAAATTAGTTTGCGGAATTCAATATTGCCGGCGTCAGTAAGTGAAGTATCAAATTTATCAATTGCGAGGTACCGGGTTGCCAGCGGAGCCACTATCCGCATTCCGTATCCTTCGCCGCTGCCCAGTTCAATGATATCCCCCTTTACCATTCCCGAAGCAGTTTCATAAGCGAACAAACAACGGTTATAGATTACGTGTTCGGAAGGATCGAGGCCTGTGCTGCGTTCGGCGGTTTGCATGATATAACGTTTAGTAAATAATGGTGTAAAAGTAGTAAGAATCGCCAAAAATCTGCTGGTGCGGATTTGCAATCCGCACCTAAAGAGCCCGGGATTTTTAATCCCAACTAAATAATAATTAATTCCTTAACACTTTATTTACCAAATCAGCAGCCTCCTGCAACGAAACAGCCGAAAACACAGCCAATCCTGAATCATTGATCAGTTTCTTGGCTTCTTCTGCGTTGGTGCCTTGCAGCCGGACAATAATAGGAACAGTAATATCACCGATATTATTATATGCATCAACAATTCCCTGCGCAACCCGGTCACAGCGGACGATACCACCGAAAATATTCACAAGTATGGCTTTAACGCTATGATCTTTCAGGATGATGCGAAAGGCCTTTTCGACGCGTTCGGCATTGGCAGTACCCCCGACATCGAGGAAATTGGCAGGTTCTCCCCCGCTCTGCTTGATGATATCCATGGTTGCCATAGCAAGACCTGCCCCATTCACCATACAACCTACGTTTCCATTCAATTTCACATAGTTAAGGTTGTATTGCCCAGCTTCCACTTCGGCAAAATCTTCCTCATAGATGTCGCGCATGGCCACATAATCCGGATGGCGATAGAGTGCGTTCTGATCGAGGCGCATCTTGCAATCCACGGCCAGTATCGTATCATCGCTGGTTTTCAGTACCGGGTTGATTTCTAGCATGGCCAGATCAGCACCCATATAGGTATTATAAAGTCCTTTCAGGAACTTAACCATGTTTTTATTGGCTTCGCCGCTCAATCCAAGGTTATAGGCAATATTCCTGCACTGGAATTGCTGCAGACCAACCTTACGATCGATAATTTCAATAAAAATCTTCTCCGGTTTGGTTTCGGCAACCTCTTCAATATCCATACCGCCTTCGGGTGAATACATAAACATGACTTTGCCCTCAGCACGATTCAACATAACACTGACATAGAATTCCTTTGCAGGCGAAGCGCCAGGATAATAAACATCCTGCTGGATCAAGACCTTGCGAACCAGCTTGCCTTCCTTGCCTGTTTGAGGGGTTATCAGCATCATTCCAAGAATATTGGTCGCCTTTTCCCGAACATCATCCAGCGATTTGGCAAGTTTAACACCTCCACCTTTTCCTCTCCCACCGGCATGGATCTGCGCTTTTACAACGCAAAACTGCGATCCTGATGTTTCCTGGATTTCTTTTGCAGCCTCGACAGCCTGTTCAACTGTTTCAGCCATAATGCCTTGCGGTACCGGTACTCCATAGCTTGCTAAAACTTGTTTCGCCTGGTATTCATGAAGATTCATAGTATAGAAATTAGTTTTTTACGACACCTCAAAAATAAATCATTTATCCACAGTGGAATGTCAATACTTAAATATATTTGCAACAGCTATTGCACATCAGGTTTTAATCTCGCTTATATCCATTATAACAGATGCGGTTTTACTTCTCTATATTATTTATTTTGATCACATTGCTTTCTTATTCGCAGGCAGCGCGTAAAAAGACTTTCGCTGAGAGAACGGTGAATTCACCCCGGATTAATGGCATACTGGATGATACAGTCTGGAATAAAGCATCTATTATTGATGATTTCAGGCAATTCCTTCCTGATTATGATCAAAATCCCAGTTTTCGCACCGAAGTCAGGATCCTTTATGATGACCAGGCAATCTATATAGGTGCATACATGCACGATCCTTATCCCGACAGTATTCCTATGCAACTGGGAAACCGGGATGATGAGGACATGAACGCTGAATATTTAAGTTTTCAAATCGACACTTACAATAATCAACTTGATGCATATAGTTTTGTCGTGTCAGTGGCAGGTGTTCAATCCGATTCACGTAAGCAGGATGAGACCTATAACGGAGTTTGGGAAAGCGCAGTTAAACGAACTAAAGACGGATGGGTTGCTGAGATGAGGATTCCTTATTCAGCCATTCGTTTTCCTAAAAAACCGGAACAGGTCTGGGGAATGGAACTGATGCGCTCCGTACGTCGTTACCGTGAATTTGACCAGTGGGCATTGGTAAAACCCGAGGCTGCTAATAGCCAGGCATATTGGGGTGAATTGCATGGAATAAAAAACATTGAGCCTCCGGTACGATTATCCCTGACACCCTACCTTGCAGCAACCATTGAACATTCGCCCGTTGATGAAGGCAAAGATATTTCAACTTCCCTCGGCGGTGGATTGGATCTCAAATATGGTCTTGACGAAAGTTTCACCCTTGACATGACCCTTCTTCCCGATTTCAGCCAGGTTCAATCGGATAATAAAGTCAAAAATCTTACGGCATTCGAAACCGTTTATGAAGAGCAGCGTCCTTTTTTTAATGAAGCTGTAGATTTGTTTGCAAAAGGTGATTTGTTTTATTCACGCCGCATCGGCAAAACGCCAGAGAAGTTTTTTGAGGCAGGAAGACTGCTTAAGGAAGGAGAGAAACTGAAAAAGAACCCCGTGCAACAAAGGTTGCTGAATGCAACCAAACTTTCAGGAAGGGATAAGAGCGGACTGGCAATAGGTATCCTGAATGCTGTAACGGGTAACACTTACGCTGTGGCTGAAGATGCATCGGGAAACCAGAGAAATATACTCACCGACCCCGCTACTAATTACAATATCATGGTATTTGATCAGGCATTCAGGAATAACTCCGACATCTACCTTTCCAATTCAAATGTGATCAGGGGAAAAGGATATAGTGATGCCAATGTAACTGCCGGTGGACTCAACCTTATGGATAAATCCAATACCTACCAGTTGAATATTAACGGAGGAGTAAGCCAGAACTATCACAAAACAGATACTATTGAAAACCAGTTTAATACTATTGTAGGTTACAAGTATTACGCAGGAATCGCCAAAACCAATGGAAACTTCCAATGGAGCATTACTACAGGTGGAATGAACCATACATACGATGCCAATGCATTGGGAATGACATTGTATAATAATTACAGGCTCAATTCCGCCAACCTGGTTTATAATGTTTACAAGCCCTGGTGGATTTTCCGTGACATGCGCAATCAGCTTACACTGCAGAACGAAAATAACTTCCGTAATGGAAAAATCCAGAAGGCACTTCTTGAATATCAATCCATTGTCACCACAATGAATTACACCACATGGTGGGTCGGAATGGGATGCCAGATTCTTGAAGTCTACGATTATTATGAACCCAGGGTGGCCGGAAACTATTATATTGCACCTAAGTCAATAAATGGGACAATCGGGGTATCAACCGATTATCGCAAGCCGTTTGCCATTGATGCTTTTATTAATGCCGGCAGCGCCAAACGAGACAAATCAAAGGAATATGGCATAAGAGTCCACCCGATTATCCGTGTAAATAATCATTTTATTTTTGATTACAACATGGCCTATATAAAAGGTATCAACGGGATAGGGTTTGCTGACAAAAGATCTGTTGATTCAATCATTTTCGGTAAACGTGATGTTCTCACCATCGAAAATGCCATTTCTGGAAAATATTTGTTCAGAAACAACCTCTCTCTTAATCTCAAGCTCCGGCACTACTGGTCGAGAGGAGAATATAATGAATACTTCTTTTTGCTGGGTGATGGCAGGCTGTCTTCAAACAAAGAATATACAGAAGACAAAAACTTTAATTTTAATTCTTTTAATATTGATATGGTCTTCGCCTGGATTTTTGCGCCGGGCAGCAGTCTGAATATAGTCTGGAAAAATTCAATCCTTAGTGAAGATATAATTACAGAGAACAATTTCATCTCTAATCTCTCAAACACATTTGACTCACCACAAACAAACAGCCTTTCCGTCAAAATCCTTTATTACCTCGATTATCAGCAGATGAAGCGAAGGAAATAATCATTTGTCTCCTGAAGATCCTTGCTTATCATTCATATTTACACCATTTTATATACTCCCTCGAAGTTCCTACCTTTGCGGTTCAAATCAGCCTGAATGATCATAGGTAAAAACATCCGCAAATCTTTCGACAGCCTCGAAGTGCTTAAAGGTATCGACCTGGTAATTGAAAAAGGTGAAATCGTTTCCATTGTCGGCGCATCAGGAGCCGGGAAGACCACGTTGCTCCAGATTATCGGCACTCTCGACAAGCCATCATCCGGAAGCCTCACGATTGACAATAACGAAGTCTTCAACCTGAATGAAAAGAAGTTAGCTGCTTTTCGAAACAAGTATATCGGATTTGTATTCCAGTTTCATCATTTGCTTCCCGAGTTTACTGCAATTGAAAACCTCTGCATTCCTGCCTATATTGCCGGACTGTCCCGCCAATCAGCTGAGAAAAGAGCTTCCGAACTACTGGAATTTCTTCACCTGTCCGACCGTTCACAGCACAAACCATCCGAACTGTCGGGCGGCGAACAACA
>JANXXZ010000564.1 GCA_025350385.1 Bacteroidales bacterium | reverse complement strand
ATCGGGTTTTCAGCCCTGGTAGCCGAAAACCTGATCAACTCCTATTTCAATACGTTTGCCAAGAAAGAGTTTGGGGAACTCTACCTGAACGATAAAAATGCCAAACGACTTCCATTGGGAACTTTCATCCGGTTTTCGAAATAACTCTTCAGTATAAATCTTTCTATCAAGACCTTTCTATTTCTTTCCCGGATTTTACAATTTAATAATTCAGGGACTAGCCTGTCTCATAGAATGAATGAATTACCTGTTGCGGCAATTATACGAAAATATTCCAGTTCTATTGCTTTTTAAGATCTTCCAGTTTCCAACAAATTTTTGAGTGATACAGATAAAGATATTGATCATAACCACCTGAGGTTAATGTCAATTTTTACCCTATTTCGATGATTCTGATTTACTTTTGGTTACAGGAGATAGTAAACTATTTACATTTAAAAATGTTAATTTTGGAGAGTATAATTACAGAATGACCGAATTAAAAAAAATATCTATACCTGTTACTGGAATGGCCTGCGCTGCCTGCGCTGTCAGCGTGCAATCCATGCTTCAGTCGCAGCCTGGAGTATCCTCTGCTTCCGTAAATTATGGGAATAAGACCGTACGACTCGAATACGACGAATCAATTGCATCTCTTAATGAATTAAAGCAATTGATTCAAAGCATCGGGTATGACCTGTTTCTGGATGAAGAAAACAGGGCTGAGAAACTGGAAGAAATTGAGCTGAAACGCTTCAGGTCACTTTCGCACAAACTATGGGTGGCAGCTATATTCAGCTTACCTGTTTTCGTAATATCCATGTTTTTCCATCACCAGTTCGCAAACCAGAACTACTTTCTCCTGGCCTTGTCATTGCCTGTCATCATCTACTCCGGGTCTGAATTTTATCCCTCAGCCTTCAGGCAGGTGATGCACCGCGTTTTTGCCATGGATTCACTTGTGGCTACCGGCACCGGGGCGGCTTTTCTTTTCAGCGTATTCAATACCTTCTACCCCCAGTTCATGCTCCTGCAAGGCCTGGAACCTCATGTCTATTATGAATCAGCCGTTATCATCATTGCTTTTATCCTTTTGGGGCGTTTCCTGGAAGAAAAGGCAAAAAACTCTGCCTCTTCAGGCATCCGGAAACTTACAGGACTTCAACCTAAAACAGTGACCGTACTGCGCGATGGCGAAACCTTTGAATTGCCCGCTATCATGGTCATTCCCGGAGATATAGTTTCTATCCGGCCCGGTGACCGCATCCCTGTGGATGGAAAAGTAATTTCAGGTGCATCAGATGTTGACGAAAGCAGTATAACCGGGGAACCCATCCCGCAATTCAAGGAAACGGGTAATCTGGTATTCGCAGGTACCATTAACCAACAGGGTGTATTAAAGGCCGAATCAATCAAGGCGGGTAAAGAAACGATGCTTTCGCAGATTATCCGGTTGATTGATGAAGCGCAGTCAACCAAGCCCCCCATTCAGAAGCTGGTTGATAAAATAGCGGGCATCTTTGTCCCGGTTGTTTTCCTTATTGCTGCACTCACTTTTGCAGGCTGGATGGTTTTCGGGCATTCAATAAGTCTTGCGTTTTCGTCAACTATCAGTGTTCTGATCATTGCATGTCCATGCGCTCTCGGACTAGCTACACCCACGGCCCTGATTGCCGGGATAGGCCGCGGAGCCAGTGAAGGCATGTTGATCCGCAATGCTTCCGCTCTCGAAATCGCATGTAAAGTGGATACCATTCTGCTTGATAAAACAGGCACAATTACAGTCGGGAAGCCCGGGGTGTCGAAACTGGACTGGCTTTCGCCTGCCCAACAAAACGACCATTCCGCACTCCTTGCCATGGAACAACATTCCAATCACCCTCTTGCAAAAGCGGTTTGTACCTACCTGGTCGAAAATGATCCCTTGTCAGTACCTGAGATCCCTGTTTTCGATCATTTTGAAGAAATAGCCGGAAAAGGCATCAAATCCGTCAAAGGATCCGATACATGGCTGGCCGGGAATGAAAACTTCCTGAACGAGAACGGAATCAACCCTGATGCCTCACAGCCATTGCCGGCAGGCACATCAGCCGTTTACTATGGCAGAAACAACGTGATGATAGCGGTGATTCACATCGCGGATATAATAAAACCTTCGGCAGCCAATTCCATTTCTGCTTTCAGAAAATCAGGTATTGAACCGGTTATGGTGAGTGGTGACACTGAAGCATCCGCATTGGCAATGGCCGGATCGGCGGGAATCAGCCGCATCTATCATAGTATTCTGCCCGAAGGAAAAGGGAACCTGGTTAAGGAACTACAGAAAGAAGGAAAAACTGTAGCCATGATAGGCGACGGGATCAACGACGCTTATGCCCTGGCACAGGCTGACCTGGGTATTGCCATGGGTAATGGTACCGATGTGGCCATTGAAAGTGCCGGAATAGTGCTGATGCAATCCGACTTACGACATGCGGTGGGCGCGATCCGGCTATCAAAAGCAGTGGTCAGAACCATACATCAGAACCTGTTCTGGGCATTCTTTTACAACCTGCTTGCTATTCCGATTGCAGCCGGGCTATTGTTTCCTTTCACAGGATTCCTTTTAAACCCCATGATTGCAGGAGCGGCAATGGCTATGAGCTCGGTTACCGTGGTCACAAACAGTTTACGTCTGCGGACAATGAACATCTATGGGAATGAAAATCAAAGAACCACAAAGTAGTGAGGCAACTTCCCATGCTTGCTAAATCCGAAAGCAATAAAATTTATGCACACCCATTCAACCAATAATCACGAGGAAGAAAACAACCTGAAACTGGCATTCTGGCTGAATGCTTTCTTTGCACTGATTGAGCTTGCAGGTGGTATTTTAACAAACAGTTTTGCTGTACTTTCAGGAGCGTTACATGATTTTGGAGACAGTATTGCCCTTGGTGTTGCCTGGTATTTTCACAGGCTGGCTGACCGGAAAAGGGATAAAACATTCTCTTTCGGTTATAAGCGTTTCTCAGTGCTCGGCGCTTTAATAAACTCGTTGATTCTGCTATCAGGGTCGTGTATCATACTTGTTGAAGCGATTCCAAGGATTTTAAACCCGCAACCGGTTCACGCAATAGGCATGCTTTTGCTCTCGATTCTTGGTATTGCGGTAAACGGTTTTGCAATGTTCAGGGTAAAAAAAGGGAATACACAAAATGAGAAAGTTATTTCAATTCACTTCCTTGAAG
>JANXXZ010000532.1 GCA_025350385.1 Bacteroidales bacterium | reverse complement strand
CAACAAAAATGGTTTGAAGGCATCAATAATTTCAATAACTATTATTATATCGTTGAATACCAGGGACGGAAAATAGGACTGATCAACGATAAGAATATGGACTGGGAAGCCCGCACGAGTGAGTCCGGCCTCTTTTTCTGGGACATGGAATTTATCAACACCTTTATTCCTGTATTGACTTCATTAGTCTTGCTCGACACCGGCTTTTCTTATCTCGACTGGAATATCTCATACATCCATGTGCTTAAGGGTAACGCTCCTGCTATTGGGTACGTGCATCAGCTCGGATATGAGTTGTGCAAAGGCCAGGAAAACGAAGAAAATCAACTCTATTTTCTTTCGAAGGAAAATTTCAATTTGAAAGGGCAGAAAATCCGTCGTGCAGCAGAAGCTTTCAAGGATGATAAATCGGACAACGGGTATCTCTTATTAGAAAAAATTGATTATGAAAGCGGCCTGGCACAGACGATTGAGGCTTATTTCTCCCAGGCTGGCATTCATTTAAAATCTAAAGATACTGAACAAGGAAAAATGTTTTTCCGTTAATTTCAATTCAGGATATTTATTGCTTTATCATCATTTACCACGTCGTCGGATAATCTTTGAATAGAGTTTCACTATCACCGATGGCTTATTCAGCAGCCACATCATTGTTTCATAGGGTAACAACGAAACCATCCATCCCACCGAATACAGCCATTTTGAATAGGCCACGGCCGGCAGCGTCCACAAATATAGGAACAGATTGAATTTCGCTGATTCGCGCCTGTAACCGGCTTCTTCCGCAATTTTTCCGGCCACCAGGTCGGCAATCCTGATTTTTCGACTGCTAAGCCTTGTCTTATAGATTCCAACCTTCGCCGAATCAATGGGATTGAACAGGCTTTTAAAATAACGGTCAATTATTTCCTTTGGATACTGACGTTCAATTTCTGCTTTCCTGCGATGGAATTCAAAAATGGAAGGTTCATAAGGGATACCTAGAAATGAGCACAACTCCCTGAATCGTGCAGGCGCGTCAGCTACCAGGTCTTCATACCGGATGGTTATGAACCGCTCCGGGTATTGGCGGGCAGCTGCTTCAATGATTTTCCATGAATATTTCCAGCGATAGGTAAGTAAAGCGGCGTTGGGCATTTCAAAATCCACATCCAGCATCGAAACCAGGTTATCCCGGTAATCGCGGGTAAGATGGATGAATTTTGCTGTCGGGAAAACCCGGGTCAGCAAGGTCGTTTGATTGGAATACACAGGATTCTTATCCCCGAAAAATAGAATTTCCTCTTTATCGAAAAATGAATTGTAATGGCTGTAAACCACTTTAAACATAGTTTCGAAGGAATGCTCTCCCTTGCAGGAAAGCAGGTTCCTGTGAAGTTCCTCTGCATCAAACCGGGGCCAGTTTCCTATTTCCCAGTAGCTGATCCGTAAATGCTGGAACAGGCAGTCATAAAACTCGTTCAGGATGTTAGCATCCCATTTCGTAACATTGCCGAACTGCTTGTATAGAGCCAGCAGCATAGGCCATTCCTGGGGAATATCAACATTGGGATGAGCATCGAAAAGAGTACGCAATAACGTGGAACCTGTCCGCGGCCTTCCAACAATGAAAAACATCGGGGTCTGCTTGATTTTCTCCAGGTCAAAGGTAGTCCTCATGCTTTTCGTAGTTTTTTCAGAAGTTTCGGTACAATATCGAAATCGCTGCGACGATACAAAATCAGCTCGTTAAAAGGAATCTGCATCCTGATGGAAAATACAATCAGCAGTGCAATTGCGCCTGCCGTATAGCTGACATTACTCGCCCAGGCTGCCCCGATTCCTCCGTATGTTGGGATCCAGAATAAATTCAGGATGATATTCAGGATAAGAGCCGGTACAAATATGGAAATCAGCACTTTGGGCTGCCCGGTACCTGCGAACCTTCCGGTGAGGATACGCACAATTACAAACATGAGTATCCCCGGGAGCATCCACTGTACAATTCTGATGCTTGGAATAAAACTTTTGCCGAATATGAGCGGCAACAATACCGGTATTGCCAGCCAGAGAATAACAGCAGCCAGGAATACCATAAGAAACGACAGCCTCAGCAACTTTGCCACATCGTGGTTTAACTTGTATTCATCGGTAGTATTGGCGCTCCTGCTCATTACCACAAGGCCGATCGCGGTAGGTAACTGCCAGAGTTTGTCACTGATGGCTACCCCAAGCGAATAATAACCAACCTGTTTTAGCGTCGACAGTTTCTGCAATAGCAACAGGTCTATCCGGTAATTCAACTGCATGATAACAACAGCCAATGCATAAACAATTCCCAGTCGGGCAAGGCTTAAAAGCACCTCTTTATCCAATGACAAACAGATCTTGTACCGGCGCGTAAGGTAAGTGATGGATGCTGCAGCCACCAGTAGGTTAGAGATCAGTAATGAGAGCAATGCCCCGGAGACTGACCATTTGATTATGAGCACAAATACAATGATTCCTGCCAGATTAAAAAAGTTCGGTAACCATACCTGGCGGTTCGACCGGTGGAATTCCTCTTTCCCAAGGTAAATACCACCCGAATAGACCAGGATGAGTTTCAAAGGGATCGAAAGCAAAGCTAGTAATGCCATCGGCCAGGTGAGTCCTTTGGGCATCATGAATATCAAAGCTGACCCGCTGATCATTATGGCAAGAATACTGGTAATAATGAGCAGACTCATTACCCCTGAAACAGTCCGGTTTTCGTCAAAGACCTTTTTACCCAGGTGGAAAACCGCTGACCGCCTTATACCGAGCATGGCAAAACTCACCACGATCAGGGGAACTACCAGTATCGACGTATATAGCCCTCTTCCATCCGGTCCGAGTTGCCTCGAAATGATGACATCAATCAGGAATGCGTTCAGCAAAGCAAACATATTGCTCCCGAAAACACCGCTTATATCCCTCAGGAAACTACGCTGGGACATTGAATTGATCTTCTTGTTAAATTAATAATGACGGAAGAATTAAAATATCCGGGAATCTTCAACATCACGTCTTCCCGCTATCCCGCCCTCTCTTTGTCTCCTTTTCTCCTTGTTTCCCCTCTTTACCCGCTAAAAACATGTTAAAAGATGTAAACAAGAATTATTTACGTTCATCATTTCAGGAATCAGGATTCCGCATTTTAACAAAGGTCCTGGCAAGTACAGGTCCCCTGTTTTTAAGTTTGATTTTAAAATCGAAAGGCAATAAGTCAATGAAATCGCGCAAAAGATATAATGTTGAGCCGTAAATGAGCCATGGAACAGAATACAGGAATGCAACAAATCCAGGCCTGTTATATCTTCGTTCGTAACCATATTTTTTGATCCACCTGCCACAGACAAATTCTGCGATGCGTATATCCCGCTCTGGGAACTGTGTTTTCCACAAATTTACTTTGCTTGTGCTGATAGGCGCAAAGAGGCTCTTATGGTATTTCATTATTTTGTCGATGTTAAACTTCTTCATTGCTTCATCCTGCTTTTTGTAGAAGTTGAACACATGATCATAGTATGGCAGCGAAAGAAAATTGCACATTTCGAGGTAGTACTTTTCAGGTTCCGAAACAAGGTCTTCGTAACGGATAGTATAAAACTTTTCCGGGTACTTTTTCTTGATGTAGTGCAGTTTGCGGGCTGAATGCTGCCAGCGGTAGGCCAGGAGAGCGGTAAACGGCCCTTCAAAATCGACATTCTTCAATGATATGATATTATCGCGGGGATCCCTTACAAGATGTATAAATTTTGAGGCCGGGAAAAGCTTTAAAATTTCAGGAGTATAAGTGGCATATACCGGGTTTTTATCGCCAATCCAGCGGATATCTTCTTTGGGGAACAGGGATATATAATCAAAATATACAACCTTACAGACATTCTGAAATGTATTTTCCCCTTCGCAATCAAGCAGGTCTGACTTCAATTGTTCCAGGTCAATATTCCAGGTATCAAACTTTATGTGTTTCTGCACATCTTCGTAAAAAGTATGCAACAACTCACAGCTCCACTGTTTGACCTTGCCGTACTTTTGATTCATGTTGATGATGAAAGCGCATTCAACAGGAGTAGCCACGTTTGGATGTGCATCAAACAGAGTTCTCAAAAGGGTGGTTCCAGAGCGGGGGCGTCCAAGGATAAAAAAAACGGGAATCGTTGAAACTTTCTGGCTGACAGTAGGTGTTGGCATATAGTACAATCTTCTAGAAGCTTTGAATCAGTTTTTATAAGGTAGTGCTGTGAAAACCTGTTCACTTGAAATTGGCGTTCCGGTAGCCCTGACTTGTGCAAAAATAGGCAAAAAGACGAACTTAAGGCCGTTAATCCCAAATATTGAGTGGTTTGAATCCTTTCAATGAGTTGGATTCCAATGCCGGGAATTGTGTAATTTGGCAACCTGAATTCAGAATGTAGATGTTAGCACAGAAAGTTGTCATCGTTTGGTCTTTTAGCTAGCTATTCTGCCTTTTTGAAGATAATCCTGACTAATCAACAGATTATGGAGTATAAGATCCCTTTCAACCGGCCGCATTTCACCGGGCACGAAGCTTACCATGTTTCCATGGCCGGGGCCCAGGGGAAAATTTCCGGGAATGGCATTTTTACTCAAAAATGCCACGCATTTTTTGAGAACCGTTATGGATTCCGCAAAGTTCTGCTTACCACCTCCTGCAGCGATGCTCTCGAAATGGCTGCAATACTCTGCGAAATACAGCCGGATGATGAAGTGATCATGCCTTCCTATACATTTGTTTCCACTGCCAACGCTTTTGTACTTCGCGGGGCTAAAATTGTTTTTGCCGATAGCGATCTACTTACACCAAATATTGATGCAGCTGCCATTGAAGATCTAATAACGTATAAAACACGAGTTATAGTGGTAGTCCATTACGCCGGGATTGCCTGTGCTATGGACCAGATCATGGAAGTTGCCAATCGTTATAAGCTTTTGGTTGTTGAAGATGCCGCCCATTCAATTGAATCCTATTACAAAGGACGCCCGCTGGGTTCTATCGGCCATCTGGCTGCTTTCTCGTTTCATGAAACCAAGAATATTACCTGTGGTGAAGGAGGAATGCTTGTTATTAATGATGAGCGATTCCTGACACGTTCGGAAATTATCTGGGAAAAAGGTACCAACCGTGCGGCATTTAACCGGGGGGAAGTGGATAGATATGGCTGGGTGGATATAGGTTCATCCTTCCTGCCATCTGATCTTACAGCTGCTTTTCTTTTAGGGCAACTTGAAATGATTGAGGATATTCAGCAAAAACGCAATGCCATATTTAACGGATACTTTAAAAAACTTTCAGAACTTCAGGAATCAGGAAAGGCTCAATTACCAAACTATCCTTCCTATGCAACTCGCAATGGCCATTTGTTTTACCTGATTGCTTCCAACCAGCAGGAGCGTGACCAGTTGATCAGTTCCCTGAATAAACAAGGCATTCAATCTGTTTTCCATTATCTCCCGTTACACTCCAGTCTTTATTACACCGGAAAACATGATGGCAGGGAATTGCCGAATGCCGTCCGTTATGCTTCATGTTTGGTAAGATTGCCTTTCTTTTATGATCTTACAGAAAATGAGACAGATGCTGTGTGCAGAGCATTAATCAATTTTTATACAGCCTGATTTACCAGCCTTATTTAGAATGTTTTTAAATTTTAGATTAGAATAATCCATTAACTATCCGGAAAAATTTTAGCGGATCTCTTTACTATAAAGGATTCTATCTGTCATATTCCTTCATAAAAAGAATTTTAGGGTTAAGTAAAGTCATATTATTATAAAGGTATTAAGGTATTTTTATACTCTAATGTATTATTTTTGTAACATGCAACTATCTAGATAATTTAATTTAACCCTCAAACCTGAAATAACATGAAAATTCTTCGTCTACTCCTTGTACTAAGTGTTTTGGCAATTGTCATGGTAAGTTTTATGCCTTACCCAAGCGGAGCGCCTTCACCCTACTATTATACCGGTTCCCCCGGCGACGGCCATAATTGTTCACAATGCCATGGCACGGCATCAACTGTCAGTGGCTGGATTACTTCCAATATACCCGCTTCCGGCTATGTACCGGGTACGGCTTACCTAATCACAGCTACCAATACTATCTCCGGTTCGGGCCGGTACGGTTTTGAAGTATCACCACAAAATGCGACGGGGACTTTGTTAGGTACACTCGCAGCCGGAACCAACTCCAAACTGGTAGGAAGTAACAAATGGGTAACCCATTCAAGCGCTTCAAACAGTATCTCTTCCTGGACATTCACGTGGACGGCACCTGTTGCAGGAACCGGAGATGTTACATTTTATGGTTCCTTTGCCAGGAGTACCGGAAGTGTTGTGAAACTAAGTACGCTTTTAGTAAGTGAACAGACCGGTGGTAGTTTGCCGGGAGCAGCAGGACCGATTACCGGTTTAACAACAACCTGCCAGAATAGCAGCGGAACCTACTCTGTTGGCACTATTGCGGGTGCCAACAGCTATGTTTGGTCAGTCCCGGCCGGAAGCACTATAACAACAGGTCAGGGGACTACCTCAATTACTGTAAATTTTGGTCCTGCTGCGATATCAGGGAACATCAGCGTTTATGGTACGAATACAACCGGGAATGGTATAGCTTCAAACCTGGCTGTCACGGTTAACACACTTCCTGCCGCTTCCGGAACCATCAGCGGAAACACGGCACCCTGCCAGGGTTCAACTCAGACTTACTCCGTTCCGAATACTGCCGGAATTAGTTATAACTGGGTAGTTCCTGCCGGGTCATCTATCACTTCGGGTCAGGGGACCAGCAATGTAACTATACTGGTAGGGGGATCAAACGGTAATATTGAAGTCGTGCCTTCAAACAATTGCGGAAATGGCAACGGAAGCAGCATTCCACTTACTGTCAGCCTGCTGCCTTCTCAACCGGGAACTATCGTAGGACTCAGCGTTGTTTGCGTTGGAGCTACCTCTGATTATTCAGTACCAAATGTAAATGGTGTAACCTATACCTGGGCAGTCCCTTCAGGAACACTGATAAATTCAGGGCAGGGAACGAATTCCATCAATGTGACCATAGGCTCGGGAAGCGGGAACATTGAAGTTGTACCTTCAAACACCTGCGGAAACGGGACAGGAAGGGCATTATTCATAACAGTGAATACAGCCCCGGCTCAGCCTTCAGTCATTGAAGGCCCTGCATCCCCCTGCCAGGGCAGCAGTGCTACTTATTCGGTTGCCAATGTAGCCGGAACAACCTACACCTGGCAGGTTCCAACCGGTTCAGTCATTACCTCTGGTCAGGGAACAAATTCTATAACAATTACCGTTGGATCAACAGCAGGTGATATTGCTGTTGTTCCGGGGAATGTATGTGGCACTGGTCCTGGGCAAAGCAAAACTATCCAGGTTAACACTATACCGGCCCAACCTTCTGCTATTAGCGGAGCAATTGAACCCTGCCAGGGCAGCAGCCAGGTCTATTCTGTTGACAATGTCGCTTCAATCAGTTATACCTGGAGCGTTCCTTCAGCAAGTGTTATATTATCAGGCCAGGGTACCAGTTCAATCAATATTACTGTTGGTGCAACCAGTGGAAATGTTGAAGTCCTTGCATCCAGTAATTGTGGCAACAGTCCAGCCCAGGTAAAACAAATTACGGTTCTTCCCTTGCCGGGATTCACAGCGGCTATTTCAGGCCCGTCGCAGGTTAACATCGTTACAACGACCAGCAGCAGCTACTCTACCAGTGGGGCTTTAAATGCTGTTTCCTATATTTGGGATCTCAGCCCAGTGTCAGCCGGAACAATAGCCGGATCAGGGCTTACAGGAACTGTTACATGGAATGCCACATTTTTGGGCATGGCGTTCATCAAAGCGAAAGCTATTAACTCCTGCGGTGAAGGGGCATGGTCGGACATCAAGGAGACCATGGTTGTCAACAATACCGGTCTTGAAGAATTAGTAAATGCCGGAATCAGGATATTCCCTTCACCCTCTAATGGTCATTTCAATCTTGAAATCACCGGAGCCCCCGGAACCGTACTTGCCAGGATTTTTAATCCTGCAGGTCTTGAACTTTATTCAACCAGTATTCCTGTTAATGTTCTGTCGACCATTGATGTCAATCTGCCATCAGGTCTCTATATCCTGGTGATCGAAAACGGCACCGAAATCATTAAGAAAAAACTCATGATTCAAAAATAGTTATCAGCTGATCTTTAAAGAATAGAAGAGGCTGCCTCATATCCGAGGCAGTCTTTTTTTATTTTTAATCCGGATACATACATTATAATGCAATCACAGATATAGATATTCACTGTTTTCGGATGGGCATTCCGGGATGATGCCCTTTCTTTTTATGGATATTGCAACCTTTTGTAAGTATACGGCATCATTCCGGAATAAATGATTGCTTTAATGAGAAACCTCCCGGATAATCATTATGCAAAGAAAATCAACCAGTAAAGTAGCTTAATTTGGCATTCATCTATTTCCTGTTTATCTTTGAGAAGCAATCAGATTTATGACAAATCTGTTAATACAAAATGCACAACCGCATCAGGACGTTTTTCATACAATCCCAACTGCTATGAATAGAATCTTCACATTCCTGACTTTAATCCTCCCCTTGTTTGCATTTCCCCAAAACCATAACGGGAATTTCCAACTTCAAATGACGTTAAAAGGCACGAACGTTAAACAAACCGTCAATTACAAAACAATTGAAAGTACCCTGATAATAGAAAACAACATCCCAACTATTTCTTTTGAGTTCAGGGCCTCTGAACCCAAAACAGCAGAAACTGCTTATAGTATCATTAAAGGAATCGGTACAGGAGCCTTTACCGGAAATCATATGACCATAAAAGGCAGTGCAACGTTCAAAACCTATCAAAAGGACAATGTCGACATGCAGGTAAATGCTGTGTTTTCACTGGAGGGAGATATTGAGAAGTTGAATTCCTTGCAGAACATTTCAGGAACATTCAATATCATGAACAATGAAACCACTTTGTTCAACGGCAGTTTCTCGGCTGTAAGCGAAAAAGGGCGTACTTTCAAGCTGCTATGCGGCAAGGCGAGAATTAAATTTGCAACGGGAGGGGAATTTGTCACTCAGAAGGTTGGCGAAGAAGTCGGAATATCGGTCAATGATAAGGTTTGTACCGATGAGAACACTAGCGGTGAGATTATTTTCCAGGATGGTAGCGTCATTAAAGTAAATTCCAATTCGATTCTGTCACTGCTCAACGGAGGCCTTCAGTTTCAGCTTGGTGAGGCATGGTTTAATTTCCCGAATCAGGTTTCTGAATTTCACGTTGTAACACCCACGGCAATTTGCGAAGTTCTTGGGACCGACTTCATTGTGAAGGTAAATAAGGAATCCACCCTCGTTCATCTGTTTAAAGGAAGACTTTCAGTAAGTGATAAAATAGGCAAGAAAGTTATTCTTGAAGCAGGGCAAGCCATTAAAGCGACAATGGTAGGACTGGGCACTGTTGTCGGATTCGACGAAAACGAGGTCTCGAAAGAATTCTCCGGTCATGGAAAAGGAA
>JANXXZ010000530.1 GCA_025350385.1 Bacteroidales bacterium | reverse complement strand
AGGAAAACCATTCATTCATCGTTTTGGGAAATATCTTTTACTGAATACACATCACCTTGAAGTTTCCGAACGTTTTTTTGCTAAGCGCGGCGACATAACTATCCTTATAGCCCGTTTCATTCCGATTGTGCGTCATTTGATCAGTATACCGGCCGGTTTCGGCAAGATGAACCTCTGGAAATTTTCATTGTATACCATTATCGGGGCCTGCTGCTGGAATACATTCCTCACCTATGTAGGTTATACCCTTAAAAATAACTGGACTGAAGTGATGAAGTACAGCCATACCATCGACCTGGTATTTATTGTTATAATTGGTGGCGCCGGCTTGTTCTACCTTTATAAAATAATTCGCTCCTTTGCTACAGGAAAAGTAAATCTCTAGTCATGAAGACCTTTGGGTTGGTCGGTTTTCCATTGACCCATTCGTGGTCGGCTGAATATTTCAGCCGGAAGTTCCGTGAATTGAATCTTCCGGATCACGAATACAGGCTCTACCCGATACAATCAGTTGAGAAAATCCTGGATATCCTCTCCGGCAATCCCAGTCTCCTCGGATTAAATGTGACAATTCCTCATAAAGTTGCAATCCTTCCTTTCCTTGATGAATTGAGTACAGGTGCACAAGAGGTGGGCGCCGTAAATTGCATTAACGTAATCCGCAACTCAGGCAAAACCAAACTTATCGGTTACAATACCGATGTATTTGGATTCACCCTCTCCCTTGAACGATTAATTCAGCCGCATCATACCCATGCCCTCGTCCTGGGAACAGGTGGCGCTTCAAAAGCAGTTGTTTATGCATTGAAACAAATGGGAATAAGGCACACCCTTGTTTCCCGTTGTCCTTCCCATGTAGGAATAATAAGTTATGAAGATCTTACAAAACCGATCATTGCTGACCATTCTTTAATCATTAATACCACTCCTGCCAGCATGTTTCCCGCGGTTTCAGGACTGCCGGAAATTCCCTATGAATTTCTTTCCAGCCGCCACCTGCTATTCGACCTGGTTTATAATCCGGAAGAAACCCTGTTCCTCAGAAAAGGTCGGGAAGCCGGCGCCACAATTAAAAACGGCCTTGAAATGCTGCAACTCCAGGCTGAGCGATCGTGGGAGATTTGGTGCGGGGAATAACCAGGGAGTCGGGAGTCAGGAGATAGGAACTAAAAGTATGGTGTAAGGAGTAATGAAGCCAATGTAAATGGTTTACAATAATTTCGTTATACCCATCTCTGAAACCTCAGCACTGAGCACCAGGCACCAAGCACCAGATACCAGACACCTGGCACTAAGCACCAGGCACCTGGCACTAAGCACCATATTTAAACCAATCCAGTAAATCCAACCCCATGTCCGTCCTCATGCAATTTTCTATCTTTCCAACCGATAAGGGAGCCAGCGCGAGTGTCTGGGTAAGTCGGGTTATCGCAATGGTCCGTGAATGCGGTTTCGAATATCGCCTCTCTTCCATGGCCACTGTGGTCGAAACCAAAACCCTGGCCGAAGCACAGGAAATCCTTCAAAATGCTTTTGCCCTGCTTGAGCAGGATTGTGAGCGGGTTTATTGCACGGTCACTTATGATGTCAGGAAAGGTCCGTTAGGAAGAATTGAGGGAAAGATTAATTCCATAGAGGAGAAAATTGGGAAAGTAGATCAGTAAATCAATCTTTCAAAACAATCCATCAGGATACATATTGGCACCTAAAATAAAAACGGAAACCTACCTCTAAGGCAGGTTCCCGTTTCAAAAATGTCTTTATAAAGTTATTCCTTCCTGATTACTTCAATAGTGAAATTAGCCGCAAGCGCAGCAAGCGCTCCCACTGCTGCCAGGACCGGGACAAATACAGCCCCGATAAGCCCCAGCGTAACCGGGATTTCTATGAAGGTCCTGCCCGAATCATCTTTAATAATGATCCGCGACACATTGCCTTCATGGATCAATTCTTTGATCTTTTTCAGCAGGTCTTCACCGTTTACCTTGAATTCGTTGGATGAAAATGCCATGGTGTGTTTTTTGTTACAGTGGATGAAAATTAAAGACAAAAGACAAAAGTAAATAAGACAAAAGTGGGATCATTTCACCTGTCCCCTGTCCCCTTTCACCTATCGAACAACCATCATCCTTCTGGTAGCAACAATGCTATTACCATCTAGAAGCGTGCAAACATAGGTTCCAGCGGCCATGGATAAGGTATTTATCTTTAGCTGGGTATCATTCTGGTTCACAGGCATCTGCATAACAAATTTACCGTTCAGATCTGATATCCTCATTACCAGGCTCTTTTGTATGTTTTCGAGCGGAATGGTGGTAAAACCGGAAGCTGGGTTCGGGTAATTCTGTCCCATCAGTTCGGCCATTGCTTTATCAAACTGAAAGCCAGAAATTACTTCATTAAACCAATCGTACGTGAGCTTGGTAATTTTGTTTCTTACTGCAACGGTACTAAGCATTTCAAGACCCACGCCAAAATAAACGGCTTTATAGTTGCCTTTTTCAACCCTTAAGGCTGCTCTTTTTGCATTCAGGTTTTTATAGAGGAAAATCGGCACTGCCGGGCTGATCGTATCAATCTGGTCAGGATACATATTACCGGCATAGACATCCGTAACGGTCGAATTACCCGCTGTGCCAAAAATAGCATCCGCGACGACTGAAGTTACCTGGTTATTGGCAGTTGATCCATCATCAATCCACCTGGCGCAAAGATAATTGGTATATAAATCCTGGGTTATAGCATCACCATTGGAACCTGAAGCGCCGCTCATTATATCCCAGCCTATATCCTGGCCGGCAACAAACACATTCCTCCCGGAATTCAGAATAGCCTTGAGGGCTAGTGCTTCTGCGTCTTTAAACGACGGGAATGTCCAGGCCACATTATAGAAAATACTGTTTACATAAACCAATGCCCCGTTGTTCACCGCCTTAACCATCATACTGGCCGAAATGGGAGCATAGGTTGTGCAACCTGCAGCCGCCAGACCATTAAGATAAACATCCTGGTATTGAACCGATTGAGGTCCGCCGCTCCCGTTTACAACGAGTGTGGTTATGCCTGAAATCACGGAAACTTCTGACATTTTAACCGGAGCTCCGGGGTAGGAAACTGATTGCATCAGGAGACGATAAGTTGCAACTGCAGGCGTGCTGCCGGGTGTGACAGTAACTGTGATGTCCTTAGGCTCATTTTGATTCAGGGAAATTGTGGCAGGACTGGTATAAACAATTCCATCAATAGAAAAACTGCTGCTCCAGCCTGCAATTGTATCAACAGGTATCAGGCTGAACTGGTACTGCTCTCCTGAAGTCAGAGAACCGGTTGCAACAGCGTTGAAATCAGTTGCAATAGAAGGTGATCCCAGCTTAAAATCAGCTGCTGTAGAAACTTTGCCGATATAACGGTTGGTTCCGCCGATAGCGTCGACAACATCCCCTGACAGAACTTCCTGGTGAGTCTGGGTAACATAAACAGCCACATGGCAATGTTCCATTACACATGGAATATTGTTATATCCATCGGGGACAGTATAAGTATAGGTGCGGGTAACCAGAGTACCCTGTGTTGTTGTATTGACAACATCGCCCCATTGGCCGGTGATCAGGTAGCGCAGCATGTGCATATGAACATAAAAATTCCCTGCTCCTCCGTTTGTCTGGGGGCCAAGAACACTGTCCTGCAACAGGGCAACATCGATGAAATTGGATGTAGTGGCGCTGTTAGCTGTATAATAAAGTTCAACATTAACGGTGAGTAATCGGGTTGCTGCATCGAATGACGACTCAATTCCCACGTTAACGGGTGAAGCTTCAGCAAGAATCTGGTCAGCAGCAGCTCCCCAGCTTCCACGACCCAGAGCTGTTGTTGTATTGCCCGGGAAAACATGACGGTTTACGGTACCTGAAGGATAACCGGTAAGGCCGGTTTGACCTGCAAGCGCGTCACCAAATGGAGTGCGGTAATCCGGTTCACTCCCGCTCGGAACTGCAAAGGAACCCTGGTGAATATTCATCAGCACAACCCGTCCCGGGTTGGCATCGGCAATTCCCTGGGCAATCCGGTGCCCGTCAGGACAATACTGGCAATGGATCCCGGTATATTCTTCAAGAACCACGTTCTTATTCTGAGGATCCGTCGAAACCAGGGTTTGAGCCAGCAAAGCTGTTGCTGCCGGCAAAAGGAGAAAGAGGGTAAAGATTAGTTTTCGCATGGTTTTGTCAGATGTTAGGTTAAGTGTTCAAATGTAAAAGTAATTAAGTCGTGAATTATGTAAAGTCATAATTATATTTGAAAAAGGGAAAATTCAGGTTCAACCTATGATTAGCATATTAAGAACTCTTGACTATGTTGGAATAGAGAACCACAACGAGAGTGAATTATCCCGGTGGGTCTCACTATTCCAAAGAGTGTGGCCGTAGGAAGTGGGGATTTATTAGTTACTGAAACGGCAGTATAAATTCCCTTCTTATCCCATTTTTCCAAGAGGGACGGGGAATTTCGCATCATGGCGAATCCCCTTTTAAAGGGGGTGCCGATGGCCGGGGGATTTAATAGTTACTGAGACCGCAGTATAAATCCCCCTCTAATCCCCCTTTTTCAAAGGGGGACGGGGAATTTCGCATCATGGCGAATCCCCCTTTTTAAAAGGGGGTGGCCGAAGGCCGGGGGATTTAATAGATCCTGAAATCGCTGTATAAATCCCCCTCTTATCCCTTTTACGAAGGGGAACGATTGATTTCAATTGAATCGTAGTATTGAGTTAAGATTACTCTCCTTATGAATTATCCCGTTTCACTACCTTTGCATAAATCAATAAACTGTTTGCTTTGACACGATTGACCTTTTTCATAAACACTTTCCTGGTTTGCCTCTCATTAACTGGCTGCAAAAGCCAGTCAAAAGATGCTTCCGTCAGTATAGTAACCGTCAGTATTCTTCCTCAGAAATACATAGTCGAACAAATTGCCGGCAATAAATTCCAGGTGCAGCTCATGCTTCCGCCCGGGGCTAACCATGAAACCTTTGAACCAACACCCCGCGACATGGAGAAAATGTCCGGAGCCAAAATCTATTTTACAATAGGGCCTCTTGATTTTGAACAAAACTGGCTGCCCCGCTTTACCGCAGCCCAGCCAGTATTAAAAGTGGTGAATACCAGCCGGGGTATCCAACTCATTGAAGGCCATCAGCATGAAAGCGATCAGCATGACGGCAGGGGAATTGATCCCCATACCTGGCTTTCTCCCAAAGCTGTGAAAATCCAGGCTGCCACCATCTGCAACGCATTCATCAGTATTGACAGCGCAAACAGTGTCTTCTACAGGAAGAATCAGGCAAGGTTCTACAAGGTTGCTGATTCGGTTGATAATTATATCAGGAAGAAACTGGAATGTTGCCCAGGAAAGGCAATCATGCTGTTTCACCCGGCCCTGGCTTATTTTGCGCGCGATTATAACCTTCAACAGATAAGCATTGAAGATGAAGGCAAAGAACCATCCCCTTCGCACCTGCGTGAACTCATCGACCTGGCCAGAATAAAAAAGATCAGGGTAATCTATATCTCAAAAGAGTTTGATGTACGGCACGCCGAGGCCATTGCCGGTGAAATCGGTGCTAAAGTGGTGGTATTTGATCCCATGTCGGCCAACTGGCCAGCCAATATGATGCACCTCGCCGACCTGATAGCCGAAAACTGACTATCTTTATAACCGATTCAATCCTGTCACATTTTACATTCTGCATAACGGATCCGAATGACGAAACTCCTTCAGCTCACCAATGTTTCAGCTGGTTACGATCGTGAAGTCGTACTCAGGGATGTGAACTTTGCGGTGAATGAGCGCGATTTTATCGGGGTAATCGGGCCTAACGGCGGAGGGAAAACTACCCTCATCAAAATAATCCTGAATCTTTTGAATCCCTTGCAGGGAACAGTTGAGCGATTCGGCGCCACAAACGGCAGTTTTACCGGTTACCTTCCACAACAGTCGCATATCGATAAAAAATTCCCGATCAGAGTGCTGGATATTGTATTGTCAGGACTCATGTCGGAAAAAAACAGGTTTGAAAGGTACTCTGTCGCCGATAAACAAAAAGTAATGGATCTTCTGCGACGCATGGGTATTGAAAACCTTGCTTTACGAACTACTTCCGAACTTTCGGGCGGGCAGCTGCAACGGGTTTTTATAAGCAGGGCATTGATTGCCTCGCCTAAGTTGCTCATTCTCGACGAGCCAAACACTTATGTGGATAACCGTTTTGAGAGTGACCTTTACGAATTGCTCAGTGAACTGAATAAGAACATGGCTATTATGATTGTTTCACATGATGTGGGAACCATTTCCTACTTTGTTAAGACTATTGCCTGCGTAAACAGAACCTTGCATTACCATTTATCGAACGTTATTACCGAAGAGCAACTCACAGCCTATAATTGTCCGCTGCAGATCATAACGCACGGCGATGTTCCGCATACTGTCCTTCAGAAACACGACCATCACCATGATTGATCCAATCTCTGGGATATTCGCCTACAGTTTCCTTCGTCATGCAACCGAAGCAGCCTTCCTTTCAAGTATATCCTGCGGAATTATCGGGGCTTATATTGTGGCCCGGCGTATGGTTTTTATCAGTGGCGGTATAACCCATGCATCCTTTGGCGGTATTGGGCTTGGTTATTTCCTGGGATTGAATCCGCTGCTCGGGGCCGCCTTTTTCAGTATCTTGACCGCTCTCGGCATCAGGCTGGCATCAAAACGCAGCGAAATTCGCGAAGATTCAGCAATAGGGATACTCTGGTCACTCGGGATGGCGATCGGTATTATTTTCATATTCCTCACACCAGGCTATGCGCCCAACCTGATGACTTACCTGTTCGGAAGTATACTTACAGTAACACCAATAGATCTTTATCTTATGGCAGGCCTGGCAGTATTCACCCTTCTCCTGTTCACGGTTTTTTACCGCACCATACTTTTCATTTCGTTTGACGAAGAATATGCCCGTTCGCACAATGCCCCGGTTGAAACAGTGAATTACCTGTTACTTGCCCTCGTGGCACTGGTTATAGTGCTGCATATCCGCGTCGCTGGCATAATCCTGGTAATTTCTTACCTGACTATCCCGCAAACTACAGCCAATATTTTTGTCAGCGACCTGAAGAAAATTATGTTTCTTTCTGTCATCATCAGTTTCCTGGGTTCCATGTCAGGACTTATAATTTCCTATTACCTGAATATCCCTTCAGGAGCTACCATTATCTTTGTTTTTGTCCTGATTTTCCTGGTTGCCAGGCTGTTCAAAAGCCTGCAAACACGGGGTCATATGCAACGGTCGTTGCAGGACGGAGCTTAAACTGTTACCGGGTTCATTCTGAAAAGTGCTGTGTGCTGTGTGCTGAGTACTGCGTGAAGATGGTTATCAGCTATTAGTTATTGGTTATTTGTCCCACTCTCTCCATGTCTCCTTGTCCCCCTTTCTCCTTTTCTAACACTCTCCCCTTCTCCCAGTAGCCCGGTCGCCTTGTCATTTCAGGCAGTGTCCACGAAAATATTAAAAATCTAGAAGCCTCCGCAATCTACCTGGCCTCCACCCACTTATAATCCTGCAGCCTAATAATTTTATATGAAGAATTCTGATAGCCATCGCGGGCTGAATTGGCTGTGAAACGGAAATTATATTGCAATCCGTTCACATCCAGGTATTTCAGGCAAGGTCCAAAATCGGCTCCATAGTTCATTAATGCCTGGAAGAAATACCAGCCAACATCAAATCCCAGGAAAGCCTGTTTATCCGACAGGGGTTCGGCGCCGCATGCTGACCGGAACTGTTTTACGAATTGTTTCACAGGCTCACTCTCATAATTCACAAACGACGAACTGAACTGATGGTAATCAAGGTTTACAAGAAAATCTGTTTCCATCTCAATATTTTCCCAGCCGGGCATCCCGAACAGGGTAATTTCATTTGTTTTGACATAACTGTTGAGACGCGAGGCAAAATTAGGCACCAGCGAACGGCTAAGTGTAAACATAAGGATGATATTTCGCTTATCCGAAGCAAGAGCTTTTGTAACACCCTGAAATGCTTCGGTTGAATAATTAACTTCCT
Organism: Bacteroidales bacterium; assembly: GCA_025350385.1. Classification (GTDB taxonomy): domain Bacteria; phylum Bacteroidota; class Bacteroidia; order Bacteroidales; family UBA4417; genus UBA4417. The sequence goes on along the minus strand of JANXXZ010000530.1, from coordinate 4,744 downwards.
TGACCTTGATTTTTGAAAGGATATCATTTCGTTTCACTGATTTGATGAATGCTTCATACAATGAAGCCAATTCTTTATTCCCGTTCCGGATCACAATAATGTTGGCGTTGGGGTATTTTTCGGCAATGAACCCACTCATGCCATCAGCGATTGATTCGTCCGATGGCTGGGTTTTGTATACGAAAGGATTCCCGTCAACAATCTTATCGCGTCGTGAAAGAGGATTCACAATATTTATCTTTTCACGAAGGGCATATCTCGAAGCTACGTTAAACCCGGATACGAAAACAGGACCAATGATCAGGTCCATTTTGGAAAGATCATTTTTACGCAGCGTCCTTTTTATCTTGGCTGTATCTCCTTCCTGGTCAGCATCAAAAACATTGATATGTGCTCTGAATCCTTCTTTTTCCAGAGAATCAGCAGCCAGTATCACTCCGGTGTAGAACTGGAACAAATCGAAAGCTTTATAATCCCTTAGTGATTTTGCAGAGTTATCGCCCTGGGCTATGATACTGTCGGACTCTTCAAGCGCGAGGGGCAGCAGCAATGCGATTTCATAAGTCCTGGCAATGTTACTGTTACTGAAACAAGAGTCCCTCGTTACTGACGCACGAAATGATTTCTTTTCAACCACCGGCTTGATTTTTACTTGCTCTATCGGTTCCTTCGACTTTCCTTCGGTTGATTTCACCTTAACTGTTTCAATCTCCGATTTTGAGGCAGGCACTCTCACAACCTGGTCAGTTTTTAATCCTTGAACAGCATCGGGATTCAGGCTATTGAACTGATCGACCGTTATTCCATATTGCTTTGAAATGCTGTAGGCAGTCTGTCCTTTCTGCACAGTGATTTCCTTATAGTTTCCCGGCATATCATTAATAATAGTAGGTTGAGCAGTCTTAACCGTGGGCTTCAAAGGGAGCTTTTCAGTCGGCCTGGTTTCATCCGCTGACTTAGGTATATTAATCTCCATTCCTTCCTGGAGCGACTGCATCTGGGGATTTACAAGTAGAATATCGTCAACTGAAACATTAAATTGTTTAGAAATCCCATATAAGGTCTCCTTTTTCTTAACTATATATACAGATGCAATTGCCTGCTTAATAGCAGGTGTAATAGGTTTTTTTTGAATTTCCGTTTTGATCTCGGTTTTTTGTTCAACCCGTGGTTCAACCTTAATTTCGGGTTTTGATTCTGTTTTAGGCTTTTCAATTTCAGACGGAGGGCGCTGTGGAATCCGCAAGACTTCATCCGTTTTAAGTCCTTTAAGCATTTCCGGATTCTCTAGCTGCAATTCATCAACGGTTACATTATATGCTTTCGCGATAGCAACTACGGCTTCTCCCTTCTTTACAAAATGAAGATAATATGGCTTACCCTTGTATTGTTCTATAATGAATGATCGCGTAACGATTGTCTCCTGGGCCAGCACAGGGGTATGCTGCAAAAGCAGTACCAGCAGGATCATTAGGATTGAAAGCTTCTTCATTGCTTATTTTGCTGTCAGGTTATCGTTTGTTTGTTTTGCAATCAATAATGTAATTAACGGCGTTGATCGAATCATCAGAACAGATTTTTCTGCATATTATCGGGCTAAAAGACCAGTTTTGGCAATCCGAAAAATATTTACTCCCATTCAATTGTTGCGGGAGGTTTTGAACTGATATCGTAGACAACGCGGTTCACACCTTTCACTTTATTAATGATCTCGCTCGACACATAAGCCAGGAATTCATAAGGAAGATGGGACCAGTCGGCAGTCATACCATCGGTGGAACCAACTGCCCGCAATGCCACAACGTTTTCATAGGTGCGTTCATCGCCCATCACACCGACCGATTGTACAGGTAACAGGATGGTTCCGGCTTGCCATACGGTTTCATACAACCCGTATTTCTTTAACCCTTCGATATAGATATAATCGGCTTCCTGCAAGGTCTTTACTTTATCTGCGGTTATATCCCCAAGTATCCTTATTCCGAGGCCCGGTCCGGGGAAAGGATGACGATTTAGAATAGCTGGATCAAGTCCCAGGGTTTTACCAACGCGTCGTACTTCGTCTTTGAACAGGCTCTTCAGGGGTTCTATCACCTTAAGTTTCATATAATCAGGCAATCCGCCCACATTATGATGCGATTTGATGGTCGCCGATGGACCGTTTACCGAAACCGATTCAATCACATCAGGGTAAATAGTACCCTGAGCCAGCCATTTCACTTCCTCGATCCGGTGGGCCTCTGAATCAAAAATATCAATGAAAGTTTTGCCAATCGCCTTGCGTTTAAGTTCCGGGTCAGCGATGCCCAGGAGTGCATTGAGGAACTGTTCCCTGGCGTCAACCCCGGTAATATTCAACCCCATATGCTGGTAAGAACCCAGCACGGTTTCAAATTCATTCTTTCTTAACAATCCGTTATCCACGAATATGCAATGCAACTGGGTTCCGATTGCTTTGTGCAAGAGCATGGCAGCAACCGACGAATCGACGCCTCCCGAAAGCCCCAACACTACTTTATCATTTCCGACAGTTTCTTTCAACCAGGCTACACTGGTTTCTACGAACAGGTCAGGAGTCCATGACTGGGAACAACAACAAATGTTGACAATGAAATTTTCCAGTAATACCAAACCTTCAACCGAATGATATACCTCGGGGTGGACTTGAATTCCGTAAGATTGTTCCCCGGTAATCTGGAAGCCGGCTACTTCCACATCGCGTGTACTGGCTATGATTTTGAATCCTTCCGAAACAAACCTGATAGTATCGCCGTGCGACATCCATACCTGGCAGCCGGGAGTCATGCCTTTGAGCAATTCATTCTCCGTATTAATAAATTCAAGGTTGGCACGTCCGTATTCGCGGGTATTTGAAGGCAGGACTTCTCCCCCGCTGTTCAGTGAAAGAAACTGGGCCCCGTAACAAACCCCAAGGAGTGGCAGTTTTCCCTTGATAGCTGAGAGATCGGGTACTGGAGAACCTGCATCACGAACCGAATAAGGACTTCCTGACAGGATTACGCCTTTAATGTTGTCATCAATTGCCGGGAAAAGGTTGAATGGGTGTATTTCACAATATACGTTCAGTTCACGCACCCGTCTTGCTATGAGTTGGGTATACTGCGAACCGAAATCAAGTATCAGGATTGTTTCATGCATGATGCAAAGATAGCAAGATTGCAGGAAGTTATTCATCCATCACCGGTAAGGAATTCGTAAAGTTTTGGACCCGTTTTATATCTGGAGACAGAGCAGTTTGCCATCTGGTATCGGTCTATGATAAAGGGCTGGAAATTTCAGCACTCAGTTTATATAATGAATTATTGCTCCTGATTAGTCTGGAATTGTTCACTAAATATATTATAAAAAGGAGTGAGTTGCACCTGATTTTCCAGTCAGAACTCACTCCCTGATATATTACTATTTGCTGAATTTAAACAACCTCCGGGTGAAGCAGGAAATCGATATCCGAGCCATGTTCGTATTCAACCGGTACGGTATGATACCTGAAAACACGCATCGGCCTGATACCCTTTAACGAAATATGCCCGTTATCGTACCACAACGCAGTGGCTTCGCGCAATCCAACTACCGTAGTCTTCCTGTTTACTTCCAGGAACTCAAGGATACGTTGCTCACGCGTTTCACCTCCGTGTCCCAGCGGACTTGCGTCCAGGTAATGAGGATTGATCTGGAAAGGTACCAGGTTCAGGGTATCAAAACTCACAGGCTGAACAATGGGCATGTCGTTGGTAGTTTTCATACTTGGGCAGGCAACATTGGCTCCTGCACTCCAGCCAATGAACGGGGTTCCGCCTGATACCATCTCCCTGATCGGTTCCATGATTCCCTTTTCGTGCATGAGTTGTACCAGTTTGAATGTGTTACCACCACCTACCACAATGCAATCACTTTCGCGAACGGATTTAGCAGGATCAGCCTGGTTGTGAACCGATTCCAGTTCACATCCCAATCCGGCAAATACTTTCTGAACAGTGTCAGCATACTCCTTATAGTTTATGGTGACACCGGCATAGGGCACAAAAAGACATTTTTTTATCCCGTGTTTTACCAGGAATTCCCTGATCATTTCTTTCGGCCATCCAAGGTATTCTTGCCCTGCGTTTGTAGAATTGCTTAAAAGCAGTAATTTCATCTCATCAAATGAATCCATAGTAGTCCGTTTATTTAACGTTCTCACCTGCCATAATCAGCAGGATAAGTCTAAGCAAACCTATGAAAATAATTCCACCCGGGTTCCAACCTGCCGAAATATTTTTATCAGGGAAAATTTACTGACAAATCCACAAGTTCCCGGGATGAAGAACCTCCAAAACAATAATAGAGCGATGATGATGCTGTGGATAACTGCAGCAATATGGGGATTTGCTTTTGTGGCACAACGAATGGGGATGCAATACCTGGGACCTTTCACGTACAATGGAATCCGCTTTGCTCTAGGAAGCATTTCATTACTCCCCATACTCTGGTTCCAGCGTAAACAGGAGCAGCAGATAAAGCCGGAATTGACGGATCTTGTTAAAGGTGGGCTGCTGGCTGGTGGAGTATTGTTTATCGGCGCCTCTCTTCAGCAGGCTGGAATGGTTTGGACTTCGGCAGGGAAAGCGGGTTTTATTACCGGGCTATACATAATAATTGTGCCTGTTATCGGGTTGTTCATCGGGCAGGTTACAGGACGCAACCTATGGATCGGCGTATTCCTGTCAGTAGCTGGACTTTTCCT
>JANXXZ010000488.1 GCA_025350385.1 Bacteroidales bacterium | reverse complement strand
GGGTTCATTACAACACCACGTACGCGGGGCCTGCGGCCTAACCAACGTGAGCGTCCTGCTTTACCTGAAGATTCAAGACTGTGGTCACCATTGGATACAATACCGATGGTAGCTTTGCACGACTGAAGGATAAGGCGGGTTTCGCCCGAAGGCATACGAACCACTGCAAATTTTCCGTCACGCGACATAAGCTGTGCTCCTGATCCGGCTGAACGTGCCATCTTGGCTCCCTGGCCGGGACGAAGTTCAATGTTGTGAATCATCGTTCCGAAAGGAATTTCAGCCAGATAAAGAGTATTGCCAATTTCGGGTGATACACCTTTGCCGGCAAATATTTCCTGTCCTACTTTAAGGCCATGGGGTGCAACAATGTAACGTTTCTCACCATCAGCATAATGAAGTAAGGCTATACGGGCAGTACGGTTAGGATCGTACTCGATTGTTTGCACAACGGCCGGTATGTTTTCTTTATCACGCTTGAAGTCGATGACACGGTACTGCTGTTTGTGTCCACCTCCCATGTACCTCATGGTCATTTTGCCTTCGGAGTTCCTGCCACCTGACCTGTGCTGAGGTTCGAGTAAACTCTTCTCGGGCACCGATGCGGTGATATCGTCGAACGCGCTTGCTAACTTAAAGCGTTGACCAGGTGTGGTTGGTTTAAATTTCTTGAGAGCCATTATTCGTTAGATATTGCTGTAAAAATCTATTGTTTCGCCTTTGGCTAATGTTACGATAGCCTTCTTGAATGCATTGGATTTACCGGAAATTACACCGCTTTTCGTAAATCTTGACTTATTCTTTCCCGAATAATTCATGGTGTTAACTTCGTCCGGTTCAACACCGTACAATTCCTTGACAGCTTTTTTTATCTGCAGCTTGTTGGCACGCTTGTCCACAATGAAACCATAGCGGTTCAGCTTTTCGCCCTGGGCTGTCATTTTCTCGGTAATGATCGGCTTGATGATGATACCCATCGCTTTAATTATTTATCAGTTAATGCTTACCGTATTATTAATTACCAAACGATTTTTCAATCTCAACAATGGAACTCTCGAGAAGTACAAGGTTGTTGGCTTTCAGTATTTCGTAGGTATTAAGGTCGCTTACGCGGGTTACCTTGGTTCCCGGCAGGTTGCGTGCTGAGAGTACTACTGTCAGGTTTGTTTCGGGGAAAACCATGAGTGTCTTTCTGCCTCCAAGGTTCAGAGCGGCTATCACTTCAGCAAATTGCTTTGTTTTAGGCGTTTCGAAAGTGAAATCTTCAAGAACGGTAATATGGTTTTCCTGTGCTTTATAAGCCAGTGCCGATAAACGGGCCAGCTTCTTAAGTTTCTTGTTCAGTTTAAAACTGTAATCCCTGGGATGGGGTCCGAATACCCTCGCTCCGCCTCTGAATAAAGGTGACTTGATACTCCCTGCGCGGGCTCCGCCGGTTCCTTTTTGTTTTTTCAGTTTCTTGGTGCTGCCACTAAGATCTGATTTCTCAAGTGAATCATGGGTTCCCTGGCGTTGATTAGCAAGAAATTGCTTTGTATCCAGGTAGATAGCATGATCATTCGGGGTTACATTGAAAATATCCTCGTTCAGCGTAACCGTCTTGGCAGTCTTTTCGCCTTTGATGTTATATACTACTAGCTCCATCTTTCAACTATTACATATGAACCACTTGCTCCGGGAATGGAACCTTTAACTACGATGAGGTTTTTCTCGGGGACTATTTTCAGTACCTGCAGGTTGATCATTTTCACCCTGTCGTTACCCATACGTCCGGCCATTCGCATTCCTTTGAAAACCTTGCTTGGATAAGATGATGCACCAACCGAACCGGGAGCTCTGAGGCGGTTATGCTGACCGTGGGTAGCTCCGCCAACTCCGGCGAAACCATGCCGGCGGACAACGCCCTGGAATCCTTTTCCCTTGGTTATACCGATCACGTCAATAAATTCACCTTCTTCAAAAATGTCGACTTTTAAGATGTCTCCAAAAGTTTTCGTATGACCTTCTTCAAAACGGGTAAATTCAACTACAACGCGCTTGGGTGTTACACCGGCTTTCTTGAAATGGCCTATCTCTGCCTTGGTCGAATGCTTTTCGCTCTTGTCGTCGAAGGCTATCTGGATTGCTTCGTAACCGTCAATTTCTTTCGTCCTGACCTGGGTTACGACACAGGGACCAGCCTCAATTACCGTACAAGCCATATTCTTGCCGTTGGCGTCGAATATGCTGGTCATCCCTATTTTCTTACCGATAATTCCTGACATTATATCGAGGTATTAATGTTACTTTACTCTGTACTAATTACTTGACTGTTTTATTCCTCATTAGATTTTGATCTCCACTTCAACACCGCTCGGTAACTCAAGTTTCATGAGGGCATCGATAGTTTTGGCGGTAGAACTGTATATATCCAGCAGCCTCTTGTAAGTGCAAAGCTGGAACTGTTCGCGTGATTTCTTGTTCACAAAAGTCGAACGCAGTACCGTGTAGATCTTCTTGTCGGTGGGGAGAGGAATCGGGCCATTAACAATAGCTCCGGTCATTTTCACCGTCTTCACGATCTTTTCGGCTGATTTATCCACCAGGTTGTGATCGTATGATTTCAGTTTTATTCTAATCCTCTGATTCACGTTGGTAAACTTTAAACGTTTATTTTTTGACTGAATTAATATCCTCTGATCTTGGAGATAACCACTTCGGCAATCTCTTTGGGAGTTTCCTGGTAATGTGAAAACTGAAGGCTTGAGGTTCCACGTCCTGATGTGATGCTTCGTAAAGAAGTAACATATCCGAACATTTCTGACAGGGGAACAAAAGCTTTGATAACCTGGTAACGAACCTTGGCGTCAATATGTTCCAGAACCGCACGGCGTTTGTTCAGGTCACCGGTCACATCACCTACATAATCGTCGGGACAAACCACTTCAACTTTCATAATCGGCTCGAGCAGAACATTTTTAGCTTTGCGTGCTGCTTCTTTAAAAGCAATCTTTGCGCAAATTTCAAACGACAGTGAGTCGCTGTCCACTGTATGGTATGATCCATCCAGTACTTTAACTTTAAGTGATTCAAGTGCAAATCCGGCAAGAATTCCATTCACCATTGCAGCCTTGAATCCTTTTTCAATCGATCCGATAAATTCCTTAGGAATATTTCCGCCACGTACCTCGTTGATAAACTGGAGGCCTTTAACACCTTCGTCAGCAGGGCCAAGTTCGAACTCGATATCGGCAAATTTACCCCTGCCGCCGCTTTGTTTCTTATATACTTCCCTGTGATGCACTGTCGATACTATTGCTTCGCGATAGGCAACCTGGGGGGCACCCTGGTTAATTTCAACTTTAAATTCCCTGCGTAAACGATCGGTAATAATATCAAGGTGAAGTTCACCCATACCTGAAAGAATGGTTTGTCCGGTTTCAATATCCGTACGAACTGTAAGTGTAGGATCTTCTTCAACCAGTTTACCCAGTGCCAAATCAAGTTTATCAACATCATCCTGGGTGCGGGGTTCAACTGCGATACTTATAACAGGCTCAGGGAAACTCATTGACTCAAGAACAATTGGATGTTTCTCATCGCAAAGCGTGTCACCTGTGCGTATCTGTTTAAAACCGACGGCAGCGCCAATATCACCTGCTTCTATCCTGTTAATCGGGTTTTGTTTATTGGCATGCATCTGGAAGATACGTGAAATCCGTTCCTTTTTACCGGTTCCGGCATTCAATACATAACTGCCAGCATCAAGCGAACCCGAATAAACCCTGAAGAAAGCGATACGGCCTACAAAAGGGTCAGTGGCAATTTTAAAAGCAAGTGCAGCAAATGGAGCATCAGAATCTGTCGAGCGGGTTTCTTCCTTACCTGTATCCGGATTAACACCGATAACCGAAGGAAGCTCATATGGATTGGGGAGGAAAGAAACAATAGCATCAAGCAGGTTCTGAACACCTTTGTTTTTAAAAGCTGACCCACATACTACAGGAACAATACGCATTTCTATTGTTGCCTTGCGTATAATCGCATGCATTTCCTCATCTGTAATCGAAGTATGATCGGCAAAATACTTTACCATTAGGGCTTCGTCTTCTTCGGCGCAGCCTTCAACCAGCATAGTGCGGTATTGGTCAACTATTTCAAGCATATCTTCAGGAACAGGACCTTCGGTATATTGCATTCCCTTGGATTCGTCATCCCAGATAATTGCTTTATTCGATATCAGGTCAATCACACCCACAAAAGTATCTTCAGCTCCTATCGGGAGTTGAAGAGGAATAGGGTTAGCTCCGAGTTTATCCTTTATTTCGTGAATAACGTTAAAAAAATCGGCCCCGGCGCGATCCATCTTGTTGATGAAACAAATGCGTGGGACCATATATTTATCGGCCTGTTTCCATACAGTTTCACTCTGAGGTTCAACACCGCCAACAGCGCAGAAAACTGCAACAGCACCATCGAGAACCCTCAACGATCGTTCAACTTCAACGGTAAAATCAACATGACCCGGTGTGTCAATAATATTCAAACGATATTCCTGGCTGTTATATTCCCAGGTAACCGTGGTTGCAGCAGAAGTGATGGTAATTCCGCGTTCCTGTTCCTGGATCATCCAGTCCATTGTTGCGGTGCCATCATGTACTTCACCCAGTTTATAGTTTCGTCCGGTATAATACAATATACGCTCGGTGGTCGTGGTTTTCCCAGCATCAATGTGGGCCATGATTCCGATATTACGCGTATATTTCAGTTGATCTGACATTTTATTAACCTGCTGTTATTGATGTATGGTTAGAACCGGAAGTGAGAGAAAGCTTTGTTGGCTTCAGCCATACGGTGGGTATCTTCCTTTTTCTTAAATGCTGAGCCTTCTTCTTTATAGGCTGCCATGATTTCACTCGCTAGTTTGTTTGCCATTGATTTTTCATGGCGTTTGCGCGCGAAAAGGATCATGTTTTTCATACCTATTGATTGCTTACGCGAAGGGCGGATTTCAGAAGGAATCTGGAAAGTAGCTCCACCAATACGGCGGCTGCGTACCTCAACGTTTGGAGTTACATTTGCCAATGCTTTTTTCCAAACTTCAAGACCATCTTCCTTAATTTTTTCCGTCACCATATCGATGGCATCGTAAAAAATCTCGTAAGCGTGGTTCTTTTTCCCCCGTTCCATCATGTTATTGACGAACTTGGTAACAACCGTTTCGTTAAACCTTGGATCAGGAAGAATAATACGTTTTTTTGGCTTTGATTTCCTCATGGTGATATATCCTTATCGTTTGGACGAATCAGTTATTTATTTCTTTGCTGCCAGTTTTTTGGGTCGCTTGGTTCCATATTTTGACCTGCGCTGGTTACGACCATCAACACCTGAAGTATCGAGGGCTCCGCGGATAATGTGGTAGCGGACACCGGGAAGATCTTTTACACGGCCGCCGCGAATCATTACGATGGAGTGTTCCTGCAGGTTATGGCCTTCGCCAGGGATGTACGCATTCACTTCCTTGCCGTTGGTCAGACGAACCCTTGCTACTTTACGCATAGCCGAATTAGGTTTTTTAGGAGTGGTGGTATAAACCCTGGTACAAACCCCACGACGTTGCGGACACGAATCGAGTGCCGGCGACTTGCTCTTATCCGTCAGTTTCTGACGACCTTTACGAACCAGTTGTGATATTGTAGGCATATTGTTACTATTGATTTTTCTGAGTTTCAGCTCTTTTTTCAAAAGGGCTGCAAAGGTAAAACTTATTTTGTAATTATCAACCAGTTGCTCTAAATAAACCTAATAACTTGATTGATATTCTGTTAGACCAGCTGGTACATAAAAAAATCCTTGCCACGACGTTGATCGAAGAAGGAGTGGCCAGTATGAAACGGGAATAATACTTGAGATGTAAGACAGTAAAACACAACCCGTAGGTGAAATGTCCTCCTTAAACAGGACCGTGTTGCGTTTTGAAACCTATAGGTGTCTTACTTTTTCAGGTTTCCCGGACCAGTACAAGCCTTAGTCCCTCGGCAATTAATGGTTGCTGAATTATTCAACTACCACTTTTTGAGGGTGCAAAATTACAGCATTATTTTTAATTAACAAGAGGTTGTTCAAAAATATTTTAATATTTCAGTTAATATAATCTAATACCTTGTTAAACAATGAGGAAGAAACAATGCATGCTTAGCAGAATTACTGTATAAAAATTGCTAAATGTCCGTTCATTGTGAAATGTCATCCTTGATTCTCTTGCATTTCGATTAAATTTGCTCTTGAATTTATACTGAATCTTAACGAAAATGCGAAGCAATTTTAGTTTAGATTCAGTTATGCCGTTGCGCACAAATTTGTTTTTTCGCAAAATAGAATAGCAACGGTATATGAAAGGGATTCCTTTTTCAATCTTTCATTAACATCAAGAATCTTCTCATAACACACATATTCAAACCAATCCGGGCTTAAAAAACGAGCATATAAGATAACTTGATCAAGAAAATATCCTGCGGATGCATGCCAAAAAGGTCGTTCACATCCCGATGCAGGTTGAAATTCCCATAACTTGTATCCTGCGTCCGCCCCTGCGACCAAACCAGAAACAATGCCGAACCCGGGCGGTATTCCCAGCGTATCACCAGGTTGGAACGAAACTCCATGAAGTTGAAGTTATCATTTGAAAAATTATACTCTTTAACTCCATCCAGGTTTTCATCGACCTCCCACTTACCCGTTTCAGGATTCAACATCAAATTCTTACCTTCTACCAAATTTGCGAACCGGTCATTATAAGAAGGCGCTCGAGAGTCGGTGATTCTTTTGTATTGTGAATATTTTCCGGCAAAAAGGAATGGCTGACCATAATATTGTACTGTGAGATCGGGTGTTAAGGTATAATCGAACCGGATTGAAACCCCGAGCGATTTTTGATCCAGCCGGGCCAGGATGTACCGATGTTCCTGCTGATAGGAGAAATCAGTTACATACTGCATTTCCGTAAATCCGGATGAAAAACTGGGATACAGTGAAATTGACAGGGAGTTGAGAGGTTTATAGGTGCCTCCGAAAGTTACTCCCTGCATTTGGAAATAATTATCTAAACCTTTATTATAATACATATTCATTTCGAGGTAAAGCTTTTTACGGCTGTCAGTCGAAACTGAACTCCAGAAGTTATAATCTCCCGGTAAAAGCAATGCCGGCCCGCCCCTTAACTGAGAACGGTCGAGATTGGCACTGTTCAGGTTAGTCCCTGCATTTACATACCAATAGTTTTTCAGTTGAGCGTAACCATTCACATTCATCCCTTTGTAAATGGATTCTCCTCCAAAGTTCCACCCGAGAAATTCGTTATAGTTGAGCCCATAACTCCTGAAAAATTTGCCAGGTTCATATTGCCTGTACCCGATCCAAAAAACCTGCTGAATTTCATCGGCTTGACGCATATACCCAACATCATTAAAATCAACTCCGGGCGAACGCCAGGTGACCCAACCCATAAAGTTAAAATGCCCGTTACCCTGTTTCCCTATTTCAAATGTCCCAGCATGCCCTGTAAGAAAGGTACGATTGGTATCCAGTTTTACATAATTTTTATCCTGGCTCTGATAATAGTGAGCAGATGATCGTTGTAAATCGGTGATTGCCTCCCTGGTTCCGCTCAAACTGGTGCCAACAGCTTTAATATTAAAATAATAGGTTTTATTCTTCCAGGTATGTGTAAAATCCAGTCCACCGGTATATGCCGCAGTCGGAAGATAATTTAAATTCTGGTCATGAATAAAGCGGTTGGTAGCAGTGAACATTCCACCCAGCATGGAAGTGCCTTTATTATAATCTTGCTGCAACCGGCTCACAAAATAATTGGTAAAGGGTTCCGTGGTAATATTCCTGCGTTTGCCTTCTAGATCGATTGTTGCTTTTTCAGGTTGTGTAATGGACTCAAGTACGCCGATTGAAAGTCCTTTCCGGGTTTTCCCTGACAATTTGAATGAACCCAGTATATTGGTTGTAGAAGGAACCCTGGCATGTTCTCCATCATTCAGTTCAACACTGTAGTGAGGTACACGCCCAATCCGGCGTGAATAAAAGAGTTGATTCAGAGTTCCGTCGCCATCGCCGCCTGTTAAACGGAAATCAAAAATATTTTTTCCTTCGATAAAGAAAGGTCTCTTTTCTGTGTAATAGGATTCGTAAGCAGATAAATTAACCTTTGACGGGTCTGCTTCAACCTGCCCAAAATCAGGATTAATAGTAAAGTTAAGGGTCAGGTCATTTGTCAGCCCTATTTTCCCATCTACTCCTGCTGTCGCGTTAAACTTGCGACCGGTTGCAAAAGGGTTACCCTTCTCCTTTTCGCTAAATTCGGCCTTTGTAACTGCATAGGGAAGGATTTCAACGTCCCTTTTAGGATGAATTCCGTTCAGACCAGTCAATTCGCCGAAAAAACTTACAAAACCCGGAGAATTTCGTGCTATAGGTTGCCAAAGCGACATTTCCTGTTTCCGGTATACATAGCGGAAAACCTCAAGACCCCAGCTATGTTCTTCCTTGCTTGAGAATCGCAATTGTGACAATGGAATTCGCAATTCGGCAGACCAACCAAGTGAATCTACATGCGATTTTGCTACCCAGAGAGCATCCCAGGAAATATCATCCGTTCCGTCATTGATCTCCATTAAATCCATTTTAACACCTGAAACAGTCACTGCAAAACCAAATGCGGTGCGGTTATCATCGTAACTGTCGAACATTATTCCGACCCAATCGGCATCCGTATTATCACGACGGGTAAGGCGGGATACTATTTCAGAAGGTACAGAATCATATGCCCTGATAGCTACATATACATTATTGTCATCGTATAGAATCCTGAACTTTGTAATCTGGGAAGGGGGGTTGCCTTCATAAGGTTCGCGTTGCACAAAATCACCACCCCATTCTATTTTATCCCATGAAGACTCATCAATAATCCCGTCAATTACAGGGGGTTTGCCTTCCAGACGGGCTGTTTTATAGGATCGTTGTGTAAAAGCGGTAAGAGGTAAAATAAGTAACGCTAAAGCGATGATGGGTATAAACCGTTTGAGGTGCATATCAGGGAGAGAAAAGGGGGAACAGAATTAGAACTTGCACTAAGACGTTTTGGTGCCAATAATGTTACAACGTTTATTCTAAAAATCTTTATTAGAAGCACTAACGTTATTGTAGCGAAAATTTTTTGAAGTTTTCCTGAAAATTGACTACAAGTATAGAAACTTGTATTTAATATTCCGAAAGATCAGTTATCTCCTGGATCTTGTAATCATGACAGATCCCTGCAGGTCAGGAACTAATACTGGTGTTTCGGAGATTGAGTCACAAAATTCATCCACTGCCCTTTTCAAACCTTCCCATTTATAATTATAGTCGTGAATGAGTATAACCCCGCCGTGCGAAAGACGTTGATAGAAAAATTCAAGCCCTGACTTAGTTGGCATATATAAGTCGGCATCCAGACTGACAAATGAAAACGAGTTATTTTCAAGTCCTGAAGAGGATTCAGGAAAATAACCGGCATGGATTATTATTTTTGATCGGTCGCCTCCGATTGTTTTCAATGTAGCTTCAATGCTTGTATCCTTGAAATTCTCTGTTGAGTATTTAGAGGCTTCACCGGCTTCATTCCTGAGATCTGATTCTGGAAAACCATTGAAGGTATCAAACAAATGAAATTCTCTTCCAGGATCCATCAGGTGGATAAGTCGTGCAGTTTCCCCTTTATAAACACCTAGTTCAGCAAAACAACCCGGCACATTTTCTTTCTTCAGCCGTTGAATCTGAAGCCAGATATTAAAGAAACGGACTTTGTCGGTATAATTGCTTGCCGATTTGAGTAAATCGCGGGGAATTTTATGTGTTTTACGGGCGAACTCCCATTCGGCAGGTTCATAACCACTGATAAAAAACAAATCCCAGACATACCTGATAAGAATAACCAGCATTACCAGGATGACTGCTAAGTTCACCAGTTTAAAAACCGGGATCGGCATAAGTAGACTTTCTCTGTCTGAACATGTGAATAGGTATAGCTAAGATAAGCGGAAAATATCCTGATTCAACGCTGCAGAGAAGTTAATCTGCTGACTTAATCAAAAAGATGACTCAAAGGTAAGTTCTGAGACGTTTATACCCCTCTTCGCTCACACGCAATTTGGCTCCACATTTTAGGGTAACCAGGTGTGTGTCCTTTGTATATTGATCCACGGCTGCTATCTGGGAAATGTTTATAATATAGCTTCTGTGTATCCTGACAAATGTATTTGAAGGTAAATGTTCCTCAAAAAATTTCATCGTTTTCTCCTTCAGATGATTTCCTGATTCGGAATAGATCATTACATAATCATCCTGAGCTTCAATATACCATATCCGGTCAACAGGTATCACAGTAATTTTTGAGCCAAGCCTTGTTACCACCCGTTCAATCAGTCCTTGAGAAGTATCAATATGTTGCCGCAGTTGCCCAATTATATCAGTTTCCTCAGCTGATCCCTGTTTTATTCGCTTTACAGCCTTGAGTAAAGCGCTGTCAAACCTTTCCTTCGAGAAAGGCTTCAGCAGGTAATCCACAGCATTCATTTCAAAAGCCCTGATGGCAAACTGGTCGTATGCCGTAGTGAAAATTATCTCGGGATGCTGTTGAAGAACTTCTAATAATTCAAATCCTTCCAGTTTCGGCATCTGGATATCCAGGAAAATCAGGTCGGGATTTAATTGCTGGATTGCTTTCAATGCTTCGAATCCATCGTAACACTCTCCTACAACCTCAATTTCAGGATGGATAGATAAATATCTTTTAACAATTTCCCTGGCAAGGGGCTCATCGTCAATTATCAGAGCTTTTAGTGGCATTTTTTAACTGGTTAAAGAACCTGTATTGTAGAGATTTTATGATTTTCGGGGAATTTTAAGCAATACAGCGAAAGAATCTTCTTTTTTGGTTATCGACAGCAGATCATGCCGGCTATAAATAGCAGCCAGTCTACTCTTCACATTTTGTAAACCGGTACCTGTGCCTTTGCGGGGTGATGAATCGACATCGAAATTATTGTCAATAAAAACATTGAGGTATTCCTGATCACATTTAACGATCAGATGAATTGAAGAGGGTCCTGACATATTATATACTCCATGTTTTACTGCATTTTCAAGCAAGGGCTGGAGTATCATGGCAGGAACCGGCCAATCCTCACATTCCGGGTTTATATCTTCTTTTACGAGCAGGCGATCGCTAAATCTTACCTTTTCAATATCAAGGTAAAGTCCGGCATGGTACAACTCGTTTTTCAGGGTACTCATTGCTTCATCACCCATACTAAGAGAATATCGCATTAATTCCGAAATTTTTATAACCATTTCCTGGGCCTTCATGGGGTCAGTCAGGGTAAGAGCACTTACCGAATTCAGGCTGTTAAAAAGGAAATGGGGTTTGATCTGTGCACGGAGTTTATTCAGCTCAGCTTCACGAAGCATGGTTGTAAGGGAGGCTTCCCGTTCCATTCGCTCTTTGAGTTCCTTAATGTTTATGAGTAAATAAAACACGGTAATCTGGAGGAAATAAAGCAGAACTCCTGCCAGAATCCGGAAAGTGACCGACTTAGTCAGAAATTCAAGATATACTGAATCACTCGCCGCTATTGTCCTCATAATGAGGCTGCTTAACCCTAACCATAAAAGCGTTACAAACGTAACTCCCGCCAGATGATAACGGAGCATTCCAAACAGGTTTTTTTGTTGACGACCTGAATACTGAACCATGAACCACAACCCGCTGCCAAGCAAGGCAAAAACAGAATTAAAAACCAGGCTGTCGGTAACTGAAAGCCAGGTTGAAAAAGTGAAGGTATTATACAGCAATACAAATTGGATGGCTGAAATAGCCATCCAAAATGCAACGTAAATAAACCAGAGATTTCTGCTCAGAAAACGATCAATCACTTGTTAAAGTATTAATTATGAGCTAACTCGGGAAGTGTTGTTGACAGATTTTTTTGCAAATTGCTAGAAACTACGTATCTCACCGCCTCCAAAAATAGTAACACCTTTGATAACCAGGGTTTTATTATAATCAACCTGCGATACTATCCTTTTATCGGCAAATCCGCCAAAGATGTTAAATACTTCCACTTTTACATTCCAGTCGGAAGGAACTAGTATTGATGTACCACCAAATACGGCCACAACTTCAATCAGGTTATTACCAGGGGCCAGAACTGCATGGCTCATATCCACTTTTGATCCTCCGAATACTGCTATCATTTTACCGCCCCTGAAGGATTGTGACATAACCCTGCGTTCACCTCCGCCAAATATTGCAAAGTCTTCGAAGAAGTCTTCACTGCCGGAGGCGGCATGAAAAAAACGGTGATTGCGCATCCTGACTGCACCAAATATAAGGCTAAGCCCAACAAAGATGATAAGAACCGGCCAGAAAATATGCCAAAGGGTAAATGGCAGGTGAAAGTAATGCACCAAAAGAAAGAATGTTCCGATTACGATCAGAATGAAACCCGACCACATAGAACGATGGTTGAAAAGATTGAGAACGCCGATTGCAACGATCAGCATTTCCCATGAAAAGACGATCCGGCTCATGGATTCATCAATAAAGCCGGTATTCCTGGCCATAAGCAACAGACCTGCAATAATCACAAGCACACCAAAGCCTACGCTTTTCCCCTGGAATTGTTTCGTGGGTGTTTTTCCTGATTCATTCATGTTATAGTCCATGACGCTATTTTTAAGTTTAACGAAGCAAAGATAGGTTGGCCTGGATGTGGGGTAAAGGTTAAATCGGTAAATGACGGATTAATGTCGGTGAGAGGGCGGGAATTGGGAGGGCGGGATGAGAAGCAGGTATGATAGGGAGATTGGACAATGGCCTTAAATCCAGTAATTCAGATCTTTTAATTATGATTTCGGTTTTAAGAATACAAGCATGGCTTGAGACTAATAACTATTGTCTTTTGTCTTTTGTCTTATATCTTCAGATTACATTATTTTAGTATATCACTCCTGTTCATAAAATCGTCCTGTAGGCTAACCTCTTAAATCGTATTTTTGCACTCCATAAGAAGCAACCGATATTGTGAGCCGTAATATATTAAATGAATTAAATGAAGCCCAGCAGGAAGCAGTTAAATGCGCGCAAGGACCTGTAATGGTGATCGCCGGCGCAGGTTCGGGTAAAACACGTGCCCTTACTTACCGGGTTGCTTACCTGATTGAACAAGGCGCAGATCCCTTTAATATATTGTGCCTTACCTTTACCAATAAGGCAGCCCGTGAAATGAAGGACCGGATCATCCAGTTGGTGGGTTCTGAGGCACGCAATGTATGGATGGGTACCTTTCACTCCATATTTGCAAGAATCCTGCGTGCTGACGGACATTTACTTGGATATCCGGCTAGTTTCACCATATATGATTCGGATGACAGCAAAAGCCTTCTCCGTAATATTGTTAAGGAAAATGACCTGGATGCAAAGGAATACGCTGCTAACTATATACTGGGAAGGATCTCGGCAGCCAAGTCGAATCTGATCCCGGCTAACGACTACATTGAAAATAAAGACATCCAGGAGCAGGATCTGCGGGCTAAGAAGCCTCTGATCGGTAAAATATATCTCAGCTATCAGAACAGGCTTTTTCGTTCTGGCGCTATGGATTTTGATGACCTTTTATTCAATACAAATATTTTACTTCGCGACCATCCTGAGGTGCTTTACAAATACCAGGACAAATTCCGATATATTTTAGTTGATGAGTACCAGGATACCAACTATTCCCAATACATTATTATCAAGAAACTTGCTTCCCGCTTTGAAAATATTTGCGTTGTAGGCGATGATGCCCAGAGTATCTATTCGTTCCGGGGAGCGAATATCCAGAATATTCTCAACTTTAAAAACGATTACCCTGAATATAAACTTGTAAAACTGGAGCAGAACTACCGTTCCACGCAAACCATTGTGAATGCAGCCAATAGCGTGATCGCCAACAACAAGGACCAGATCCGCAAAGAGGTCTGGACAGAAAACGAGGAAGGCCAACTCATAAAGATCCTTAAAGCTTCAAGCGACAGCGAAGAAGGCAGCCTTGTAGCGAATGCAATCTTCGAAACCAAGATGAACCATCAACTGCACAATGATGCTTTCGTTGTGTTATACCGTACCAATGCCCAGTCACGCTCCATGGAGGAAGCGCTTCGGAGGTTAAATATACCATACCGGATTTACGGCGGACTTTCTTTTTATAGCCGCAAAGAAATCAAGGATATGCTTGCCTATTTCCGCCTGGCCGTGAACCCAACGGATGAAGAAGCATTGCGCCGGGTAATCAATTATCCGCATCGGGGTATAGGTGAAACCAGCATGCAAAAAGTGGCAATCCTGGCCGGCGAAAGTAATCTTTCACTGTGGGAGATCCTGAAGCATCACACCTCCTACCAGCTTGGATTTGCAGGTAAAACAGCAGCTTCAATTAGTAACTTCTGCACCATGATCCTGGCGTTTGGGGCACAACTCCAGTCAAGGAATGCGTTTGACCTCGCTGAATATATCGCCAAATCTACAGGCTTATTAAAAGAACTTGAAGATGATAAGACTTTAGAAGGTCAAAGCCGGATTGAGAACATTGAAGCTTTGCTGAACGCCGTTCAGGAGTTTACTGAACGTCAGCCGGGTCCGGAAGAAGAGGCCATTCCGGTGAGATATCTTGACGAATTCCTGCAGGAAATATCCCTGATTACCGACCAGGATACCGACGACCCTAATGATACTGACAGGGTATCGCTCATGACCATTCACCAGGCAAAAGGGTTGGAATACCCCTATGTATTTATCACCGGCCTCGAAGAAAACCTGTTCCCTTCCTACATGTCGATCGGTTCCCGCACCGACCTGGAAGAAGAACGCCGGCTGTTTTATGTTGCGCTTACCCGTGCCGAAAAGCGTGTAACCATATCCTATGCCGAATCGCGCTATCGCTGGGGGCAGCTCACGTTGGCCGAGCCAAGCCGGTTTATCGACGAAATTGATGAAATTTTTGTGGAACGCCCTGCCCGCAGCAACTGGAACCGGCTTGCTGAAGAACCCGGTAAAAACAGTTTCAGGCATAAATTCACTCCAAAAACCTCTTCCAAACCTTCTTCAACTCCTCCAGCTCCTTCAAAACCAACCGCTTCACCGGGACCGGGATTCAAAAAAATGGGGAGTCATGCTAAAGAGCAGGCGCAGCATGCATCATCAGGAAACAACGCAGGCGATGATTTTGAAAAAATTGAACAGGGCATGATAGTA
Organism: Bacteroidales bacterium; assembly: GCA_025350385.1. Classification (GTDB taxonomy): domain Bacteria; phylum Bacteroidota; class Bacteroidia; order Bacteroidales; family UBA4417; genus UBA4417. The sequence continues at coordinate 3,049 of JANXXZ010000488.1, read as the reverse complement.
GAGCATTCCACCTTCGGCCAGGGTACGGTCATGAATGTGGAAGGTTCAGGTCCGAATAAGAAAGCATCCGTCCAATTCGGTGTGGTTGGGATCAAGCAATTATTACTGAGATTTGCAAAACTCAGGATTGTGGAATAGGCAATTAATCCTTATAACATTTACTTCCGCCAATCCGTTTATTATCCAGGTAAACTATATAGAAATACATTCCCGGGCTGTTATTGCTTACATTGAATGTATGAGTTTCAATACTCCGAAAACTATAAGACCATTCAGGAATTTCTTGTTAACATATCTTCATAAGGCTTATCATAGTTGTACACTGACGCCTAAAAAGCATCCAGGTTTTCATTTTCTCAACTTGATGGATTGAGGTTGCTGAAACCGATATAACAATTTTTATCAATCGATCTTCGTTAAAACTAAACATTGAAAAATCAAATCCGGAATTATTACTTACCTTTGCGCCTGATTTTGAACAATCCCACTGTTTCAATTTTTTGCATTCAACATTTTCCACCCGGAAACCGAGTCCGCCTGAGCGGACGAAATCACAAAACTATTTAGTCAACGACTTATCCTTATCAGTTTTATGGAATACAACACAACCCGCGGCAATCTGATCATTTCGGAATACGGACGCAACGTCCAGGACATGGTTAAATACATTTGCGAGCAGGAAGACCGCGAAAAACGTAACCGTATGGCTACGGCCCTGGTTAACATTTTGGCCAATATGCATCCTGACATGCGCGAACAGGGCGATCTGAAACATAAACTCTGGGATCACATCCATGTGATGTCCGATTTTAAGCTCGATGCCGATTCACCTTACCCGTTACCTTTACGCCCCCAAGATGACCCAGGCCCGCAGCGGGTTAATTATACCCAGGAAGATATCAAGTTGCGGCCTTACGGTAAATACATGCAACGTATCATTGAGAAAGCCACCGAATATGAAGATGGTCATGAAAAAGATGCCCTGGTGAGAATTATAGCCAACGGCCTGAAGAAAATGTACCTGAACTGGAACCGCGATTCGGTGAATGATGAACTGATTCATGAACATTTAAGCCTGCTTTCAGCCGGCAGGCTAAAACTGCGCGAAGATGACCGTCTCCATTCAACCGTTGACATTCTTAAAGCAAACAAACAAGCCCCACAGCAACAGCAACCTACCCAACAACATCAACAGCGCCGAAAATTCATCCCGAAAAAGGACAATATGAATAACGGACGCAACAGGCGGAAGTTCTAGTCTTGCTGTCTACGATCTTATCTTCAGGTCAATCTCCTTTTTTTGCAAACTTATGTAGTGCTGAGTGCCCATCAGCTAATTGTTATTGGTCATTGGTTATCGGTTATTTGTTATATGTCTTTTGACTTTCAATCTAAAATCCGAAATCCAAAATTTCTCTCCCCAATAATTCTCTGATTCATTTGTTTTTGTAATTTTCAGCGCAAATCAACCGTCCAATATGAGTTCATTCGAAATACAGGGAGGTCACCACCTCAAAGGAGAAATTATCCCGCAGGGAGCCAAGAATGAGGCCTTACAGATTCTTTGTGCGGTGCTGCTAACTTCCGAAGAAGTTACTATCCGGAATATTCCAGAGATCCTGGATGTAGTCAAACTCATCGAATTACTTTCGGGGATGGGCGTAAAGGTGAAGAAAACAGCTCATGGCACCTATACTTTCAAAGCTGATGATGTTGATCTTGATTTTCTTGAAACCGAAGAATTCCGCAAACAGGCTTCCAGCCTGCGCGGTTCAGTGATGATACTGGGTCCTTTGCTTGCCCGTTTTCACAAGGGTTCTATCCCCAAACCCGGAGGCGATAAAATCGGACGGCGAAGGCTGGACACTCATTTTATCGGGCTTCAGAAACTTGGTGCACATTTCGATTTCGACTCCAATAATCATTTCACAAGAGTCACTGCTGAGGAACTTACCGGAACATATATGTTACTTGATGAAGCTTCGGTTACCGGGACAGCAAACATCGTGATGGCTGCTGCTATGGCAAATGGTGTAACCACAATCTTTAACGCAGCTTGCGAACCTTACCTTGTTCAGTTATGCAGGATGCTGGTGAGGATGGGAGCAAAAATAGGAGGAATCGGTTCAAACCTGCTTTCCATTATCGGGGTCGACCGCCTGGTTGGCACGGAACATACCATGTTGCCCGATATGATTGAAATTGGGAGTTTTATCGGCCTGGCTGCCATGACCCAGTCCGAAATAACTATAAAGAATGTGAATTATGAAGCACTGGGTGTAATCCCTGAAGTGTTTCGCAAACTTGGAATCCGCATCGACCTGATTGGCGATGATATTCATGTGCCGGCCCAGGATCATTACGAAGTCGAATCGTTTATGGACGGATCTATCATGACCATTTCGGATGCACCCTGGCCAGGATTTACACCTGACCTTATCAGCGTGGCATTGGTTACTGCCATACAGGCAAAAGGCAGCGTGCTGATTCACCAGAAAATGTTTGAAAGCCGGTTGTTTTTTGTGGATAAGCTTATCGATATGGGGGCACAGATTATTCTTTGCGACCCGCACCGTGCAACTGTCATTGGCCTTGACCGCATGAACAGATTACGTGGAATCCGCATGTCATCACCCGATATTCGTGCCGGCGTCTCCTTGCTAATAGCCGCTTTATCTGCCAAAGGCATAAGTACCATTGATAACATTGACCAGATTGACCGTGGTTACCAGGACATTGACGGACGGCTGAATGCAATCGGGGCCAATATCAGGCGGGTGTAAGCTTTTCAACGCCTTTGGTTAAAAATCAGGCTTCATTTCCCGAAGGTCTGACAATTTGTCGTCCTATCCCAATTGGCAGTACTTTTGCAATGCAAACTAAGTCCTGTAAATCCGGGATCATGTTATATTTACCAAAACTAAGAAACTACAATAAATGCGGCATATGATGAAGCAAAAGAAAGCAACAGGCAAGGAAAAGGAGAAACACGAAGAAACTATAAATACTGCCAATGTTGCAGAAAATCAGCCATCAGCTGACGAGAAAC
>JANXXZ010000478.1 GCA_025350385.1 Bacteroidales bacterium | reverse complement strand
GGAAGTCCGCCTGGTTTTTCAGTAAAGAATTTGACTTATGAAAGTACCAAATTCATTTTACAACTGGTTGAGCCTAACAGGTTTTGTAATAGGGATCAATAGCCTGATCCTTATGCTTTTCCTGCGTATCATCACCCTTTTCTACAAGAATCCATACAGCAGTGTGAATATTTATATTTATGTAATCCTGCCTTTTTCACTCATTTCGGGCCTGGTCCTGATCCTTACAGGAATGTTTATCCGGATGAGGAGAAGAAAGAAAGGTGAGAAAACAGAAAGGACTCTCCCGGTGATCGATTTCAATGAGCGGGCTGACAGGGTTTTGATAGCAAAACTTTTCATGCTCGTCCTGATTTTCCTCGTGGCTTCCGTAATAGGCAGTTTCGAGGCAAATCGTTATACCAATTCCTCAGAATTCTGCGGGACACTTTGTCATACGGTCATGGAACCTGAATACAGTACCTACCTTACCTCCTCCCATGCCAGGGTTCCCTGCCTGGGATGCCATGCAGGCTTCAAGGCAGGTTGGTATGCTCAGTCAAGGCTTTCCCTTTTAAAAATGGTTTATTCCTATTTTTCAAAAGGATACTCTATACCCATTCCCGGTACAACAGAGACTATGCGACCGGAGCGGAAGGCATGTGAAGGCTGCCATTGGCCTCAAAAATTCTATACACGAAAACTCGTCAACATTGTAAGATACATGGCCGATTCTGCCAACACGGAATGGAACATTTCCCTGATGCTTAAGGTCGGTCCGAAGAAGACCAGCAATGGTCTGAAAGAAGGAATTCACTGGCACATCAATCCCGATACAAAGATTGAATATATCACTACAGACCCTGAAAGGGAGATCATCTTATGGATCAGGTACACCAACCTGAAAACCGGCAATGTCAAGGTATTTACTGATCCGGGGTTGGTGTCAGCCAGGAATGCAAAAACTACCGGACATCCCAGGACCATGGACTGCATGGATTGCCACAACCGTCCTTCCCACCTTTTTAAAACTGCATCCGATTATATTGACCAGGCGATGAGTTCCGGGATGATTCCTCCTGAACTTCCATACATCAAGAAGGCTGCTATGGCTGCTTTAAAAGATCCGTACAACAGTGTAGCCACTGCGATGGGAGGAATTCGAAGCTCAATCACGGATTTTTACAGCCTGAGACATCATACGCTATGGATGGAGAAAAAGGCTATGATCGAAGCAGCAATCCGGAATATACAACAGGAATACAGTAAAAATAATTTCCCTGCCATGAAAGTGGATGGTTACACGCACCCCAATCACATCAGCCACTTCGAAACCGACGGTTGTTTCCGCTGTCATTCAGGAAATTACAGAACATCATCCGGTGAGGTGATTTCTTCTGATTGCAACCTCTGTCATACCATCATTGAGCAAGGGACATCAGGCAAACCGGGCTTTACGATGCAGAGAGACAGCCTGGTGTTTGTCCATCCAACTAAACTTAAGGATGGTACGGAAATTAAGAGATGCAGTGGATGTCACAGAACAATTTAAGGTAAAAGTTCCTTAAGTGATGCATTTTCAAATACGCATTCAGAAGCTCAGAAATAGTGCAATATTCTGCCAAGTAATATTGCCATTACAAGGGTAATTATAGAAACGATCATAATAAATTTCCCGAATTTCCCCACACTGCCTTCCGAATCACTGGCAATATACCCGGTCACCGCTCCAATCACTGCAAAAATGATGAGCAAGGTTGAAGTGAGATTATATCCTGTTATTAAGCTTAATGCAAAAAAACCCGGTAATCCGACAATCGCAATCAGCCCGACCGTCAGGCAACCCTTTGCCTGCACAAATTCAAAAAATACCGAAAAAAACTTGACCAAGAAATATAACATAAGAATCACGAAAACCGTTGCGCTTGCAACGACCCATATGTGATCTGCTGTAAAATGGAATGGATTGTCCATTAGTTCTTCGATATTAATTAGAAATTGAAAGTAAGGAAATTAAATTTATATGGTGTTACCTACTGTCAGTGTCAACTATTTTGTTTGGTTGTGTATTAAATCATTGTGGTATAAAGTCTTTTAACTAAAAGTGCCGTGCGCCATGTTCCGGATTCCTGGTGCCTGTTGTAAATAACTTTTTTTGTTCTGATATTCATGTCTTCCTGTTCCTGATTGAAGGTAGAAATGTCTTGAATCAAGGAAGGAACCCGGCACCTGGATCCATAATCTTGATGAGTTAAAGCCTTATTCCTTTTCTACAATTTTTTTAAACAGAACTATTTGTATTAACTATCGATTTTATCATCCCCTGGAACATTACCAGATGAATAGGCAACAGCAGGAACCAATAGAGGCGGCCGCTCAGTCCTTTTGGCATAAAGGTAGCAGTCTGGTGGAGATAATATTCATCGTTTTTCTGCACTATCGTGAATTCGAGCCAGGCTTCTCCCGGAACTTTCATCTCGGCAAAAAGAAGTAATCTCATTTTCAGGCGGTCGGCTATTAGCACCCTCCAGAAATCAAGTGAATCGCCCGGGTTAAGTTCCGTAGCGTTGCGCCTTCCCCTGCGCAGCCCGACTCCTCCAACCATTTTATCCAGTATCCCCCTTATCTGCCATATCCAGTCTGCAAAATACCAGCCGGTTTCTCCTCCGATCGAAAAAACCCTATTCAGGATTTTTTCAGGATCACCGCTAATTTTGATTCGCCGGTGGTCGCGGAGGACTCCGAATGCAGGAACATCAAGATAACCGAACAAAGGAGTTGTCTTTTTCATAGAAACTGCGTCAGTCCAGCTCGACTGCACTGTATCCAGGTTAATTCTTTCCAGTGCCCTCCTGCAGGCTTCTTTGTAGGTAAGTGGAGTAATTTTCAGTATATCCTTCAGCCTGGTTTCCCGGCATACTACCTCCACTTTCATACTATCCACAAGGTTTACTGCCAGGTAATAGGATGTTGAAGTAACAAAATAAAGCCAGTAGGATGAAATCCTGGGGTTGATGAACGGGACTACATAAATATGCCTTTTCAATCCCCTGATCTGGGCATACTGCAGCAGCATTTCCTTGTATGATAGAATTTCGGCCCCGCCTATATCAAATGTTTCATCGAATGTTGCAGGGCGAAGCATGCAGCCAGTGAGGTACCTGATCACATTGCCGATTGCAATGGGCTGGCAAAGGGTTTTTACCCACAAGGGAGCAACTACAACCGGCATCTTTTCCATCAGGTCGCGGATGATCTCAAAGGAAGCACTGCCGCTGCCTACAATTATTCCGGCTCTCAGTACCGTAAGATGTTTGCCTGAATTCCGAAGCAATTCTTCCACATTTTTCCGTGATTGCAAATGCCGCGAAAGTTTTTTTGAATTGGAAATTCCGCTAAGGTAAATGATCTGTTTGCAGCTCGATTGACTGATAAATGAAGCAAAATTCCGGGCCGATAACGCCTCCTCTTCCATAAACTGGCCGATAGATGCTGACATAGAATGAACCAGGTAAAAGGCTACATCAATATCCAGCGAAAGAAGTTCAGCCGGAATCGGCTTTAAAAGATCAATTTCATATCCGTGAATAAGTGACGCTGACTGCTCCGGCACGATCAACCGTTCAAGATTTCTTACAAAACAGCTTACTTCATTCCCGTCATCAACGAGGCTCTGCAGCAACCTTTTCCCGATATATCCGGTGCTTCCGGTCAGTAGTACTTTCATATGTTGATAATCCTCATGGAAGGTGGGTAGAATTTTTCTGTACCTAATGCCGCGGGCGCCTAAAGCACCTTGAGAGTTAAAAGAAATAAAATACTCTCCCCGATATGGCAGTGACAATTCCCGACTTCAGACATTTCTTCAAATCAGAGATAAAGTAAAAAAAGGAAAGTATCTCTAATCGTAAAGAACCTTGTGACACTCGGAACAAAATGCAGTTTTCCACTTGCCCCGGATCTCAACCGGATGAACGAATTCAAGCGCCTCGTTTATGGACCCTGCTGATATATTCCCGGTCGGGCCCTGGGCAATTATGGTATGGCAGAGATCACAGCTACGCGAAATAGTTTCGCCCTTGGCGGTTTTATGGCGATCGGAATGACAGCGGAAACAACCATCCGATTCAAGGTGCCCGATATGGTTCAGGTACTTTGAGGCATCAGCCCTCATGTAAGGAAATGCATTTAATTTATATTCACCCTGCACTGCAAGAATGGCCTTTTTTACCCTGCTAACTTCCTTTGCATACACATCCGGATGCTCATCTTTATAGAAAGTAGTAATGATTTTACTAATGGACATCAGGGCGGTATCCATGTCAGTAAACGGGTATTTCAACGCTTCCATGGTAGCTTTCTTCATGTATGGAATATCCTTGGGAATTTTTCCGGAAACAAAAGCGCTGTTGATATATGCGGTAGGTGAATTATACAGGTGCGAAGGACGGTTATGGCAGTCCATGCAGTCCATGGTCCTGATCTCCAGCGTATCAAGTGTTTTTTTAGCAACTGGGTTTTCCTCATCCATAAAAGTCTTTACTTCACCGGTCTTCAGGTTTGTCATCCTCACCCATGGAATACTTTCACGGTCGGTCGTTGTGGCAGCATACTCAATCTTAAAATTCTTGTTTATGTGCCAGTGAATACCTTCGGCCAGGCCCATGGAACTGAACTCAGGGCCAATTTTCATTACTAGTGAAGCATTCCACTCTGTATTAGCCGAGTCGGTAAGGTATGTACGCTGGCTTATCAGCTTCCTGGCATAAAACTTTTCAGGCCAGTGACAGCGCTCGCAGGTTTCGCGGGCCGGCCTCAGGTTATGAAGCGGTGTTCCGATAGGACGTGAATATTTTTTGAAGAACACTGAATATACCTGGTACAATCCTGACATCTTTGATTTTACATACCAGTCGGCACCTTCACCCACATGACATTCAACACAGGTAACCCTTGCGTGAGGCGAATGCTGGTATGTTGTGAATTCCGGTTCCATCACTTTGTGGCAAAGGGTTCCGCAGAATTCAACAGATTCGGAATACTGGAATGCCCTGTAACTTCCCATTGCTGAAGCAACCAACAGAAGTAATGTAATAATTGATATTTTCAGTAAGCCGGCACGGTGTCTTTTCTGGTTCATGTCGAATATCGGCCATACACCCTCACCTTCACTGGGAGCATCCCTTTTGCGGATGCGAAGCACAATGCCTAAAGGGATGAGCAATAAGCCCAACACCAGGAAAACCGGCAATATCATATAAATATATAATCCCAGGTAGGTGTTGCTCTGGGCAGAAAAAACCGAAATCAGAAATAAAACTAGAATCAGCAACAAGCTATTGGCGGCCAGTACAAACCCGGTAAGGCTCAGCCAGTTGTAAACATTTCGTGAAGTTTTCATGAAGTAAGTGGTTGTTTTGGGCTGTAAATATAGATTTATATTTATATATCTAGATGTTATGTGCACAAAAATAATTCAATGGCAAGAAATCATTTCGCTTATTCCAAATCAAAACACATTCTCATTTAGATATTCAAACCTACAACCTGGCGAAGTATTGAACAGAAGAACATATTATCCTTGTTCAACAGGTCCGGAATACTCGTCTTTTTTCCTTTTCAGCTTTTTGGTATAATAAAAGGAAACTCCCAGGATGGTCAACCCCAGGAAAATAAAAGCAATGATGCGGTAACCCATCTCCATTTTTGACAGATCAAATATAAATAAATAAAAAACAGTAACCACCAGGGTCAGAATAGCCATCCAACGGTATTCTACATTTTTAAGTATAACGCTCAGAACCATATAAATAATTGCTGCCAGGCCCCAGGATATTGAAATATAATCTTTCGGTACAGCGAAATAAAGTGCGTAAAGCATTGTGAAGAAGGTGATGACCAGGTAAACGTTCCTAAGCACATTTGTTTTTAATTCAAGCCTTTCCTTTTGCCAGGTGAGTATCCTGGCTGAAATAGCTGCTATTAAAGTGAAAGAAATACTGTAAGAATCAATGGGCTGGGTAGTTGTGAGGTAGGCAAGAAGTATTCCTGTATAAAGCAAAGTATTCATAACGACTATAATACTTGACTTGAACCAGATTGCCATGGCCAGAACTACAAGACTTTGCCATCCCAGGAAAATGTAAGATCCCGGTAAACTCGAATTACCATATACGGCGATACTCAGGGCCATAAAACTAAAATTGGCATAAAAGGATGAATCGAATTTGCGATCAATCTTATAATTCAGGATAACAGAGTAAAGAAGGCACATTACTGATATTCCCAGGAAGATCCAGATGTAATTTGTGCTGTAAAATGTCAGGACAATCAATAATAGCATTAGTGAGAAAGCAAGACCATTAATGATAATTACAGCATTATAAATATCGGATGAAAACCGGCCTTTTTGTTTTATGAACGGGATAAGGGAATAAATCCCACCATACAGAAATAAGAAGATAATGTTATTCTGGTGTGAAGTAACCGCACCTGCCGGATGGCCCATTAAAGGATTACCGATTAACCATAGGGCATGGGCCAGGTAAACCAGAAAAATAGATATTATCAGTAATCCCTTCCAGGCACATTTTTCAAATAAGTACATAACCATCCCAGTGGCAATAGCAAGAAGAGTAAGCGTAAAATATGTTCTATCAGCAAATAAAGCTGTGAGCAGAATTAACAAGTATGCCACAATAGCAGTAAATTCCGACCGGGATTTAACGGCCAGGTAAAACATGACTGCTACTGACAGGATCAGAAATCCCAATACAATCCACTGGTTTCCGATTACGGGTGCATTAATAAAGAAATGAAGTTTCAGCAGGGAATAATAAATCAGCAAATGCCCGCATATGGTGAACATTAATGCCATATAGGTAAATGTCTGCTTTAAATAGCGTGAAAGAATAAAAGTGAGAGCAGCTGAAGCCAGACCCAGGAAGCAGGAACTCACTCCCCCGAATTTATTGGTAACGAATGACATCATGAATATCATTCCTAACAATAATACAGCGCTTCCAATCCATGCAAGACCGTATTCAAATACCCTCGACTCCGATAAGGGATTTGTAATTTCCTGGTTGGAATCTTCTTCTTTTAAATCCCCCAAATCATAAAACGAACCTGCCCTGGCCCTGATCCTTAGGATCGATTCAATCCGGCCAATACGTTCATCAAAAGAATTGATTTTCTCCATCATTTCTTCCGGGCTCATTTTTTTGTCTACGTCCATCGTTCAGTTTTTTAGCAATTAAAAAAGTGAATTCCTGAATAGAGTACTTTATTAATGCTCAGACGGAGATTTTTTCCAGGGAGGGAATAACCAGAGCAGGGCTGCAAGAATCAGGAATGGAACCACCAGCCAGATACTTGCCATGAGAAATCCCTCTGTCCCGATGAGGGAAAGTTTAAAACTGGTAAAACCGAGAAAACTTTTTGAAAACAATTGTCCTCCGATAACTACATTCCAACGCATAAAGAAAATACCTATCAGAACGAGAATCCCGGTTACCAGGTAAATCATCCGACGGAGCTTTTCATTAGGTTTATAAAACTGTAAAAAGCCCAGTGCCAGCAATGGAATCAGCATTCCGATAAATATCTGCATGATCAGCAATGTGAAGAACAGTTTACCTGACATGAGTAATGATATGATCTCAAAGGACTCCCCAGCTTCATAAAACCGGTGAATCTGGTCGAGAGATTCCATCGTAAAGTCGATAATAATGATATAAAAGAGGTACTTGGCAATGGTATCCAGACAAAGCATATCAATTTTCTGCTTCCGTATGTAATTGATAACAATATAAATGACCATGACCAGTGCAATGCCTGAAACCATGGCTGAGAAAAGGAAAATGATAGGCATCATCACGGTTGACCACCAGGGATTGGCTTTGATCGAGCCGAAAATAAACCCGACATATCCATGCAGGAGAAACGCGGAAGGAATCCCGATTACCGTTACAATGTATCCCAGTTTCTCATCCCATTTTACTGCTTCCGGAGAAATATCATATACTCCAAGGGTTAGTATTTTATAAAGCCACTTTTTAACCCCTTTTGATTCATTTGACCAGATTACGAGGTCGCGCCGGTAATCAAACCATATTTCAAGCACCAGAACAACCATGAGATACCATATATATACAAAACCAAAAATAGCCATGGCAGAGGTTAAATGCGGGGTTATCATGATTTCCCATGCCCTGAAAGGTTGTCCGAGGTGGAAAATCAGGGGCATTGTAGCTACGAGTAAAAATGCAAATGAAGTCAGTAAAGCTATTACGTAAGTAGGTTTAAGCGCATTAACATTAAAAACCCTTTCGAGCGAAGCAAGTATGAAAGCTCCTGCGACCAACCCTGTGATATAAGGATATAACACGATCAGGATTGACCAGTTCAGCTCAATTTCGTTAGGGTAAATATATCCGACAACTTTTGTAAGTGCCTGATACAATTGATCATATTGCGGATTCATATTATCTTACCTCCTGATTAAGTGCATTATAGTATAATTTGCTTCCCGTATTTAAATGTGGTTTCAGTACATACACATTTTTTTTCCTGATAAATTCTGAAATCTCACTGTCAGGATCATTTAAATCACCTGAAATACGCGCTTTTGTAGGGCAGTTATCCATACAGGCCGGGTTCAGCCCTTTCTTGAGCCTGTGGTAACAAAGGGTACATTTGTCAACTACCTTTTTTGTAGGATGCATATAACGGCAACCATAGGGGCAAGCCTGGATACAATACCTGCAACCAATACAATATTTTTCATCCACCAAAACCACCCCTTCGGGCGATTCAAAAGTTGCCCCTACCGGGCAAACTTGCACACATGGCGATTTTGAACAATGATTGCACATTTTGGGAACAAAAAATGTTTTCTCAATTTCATTATCCGGTATCTTTTGGGTAAACCCGTCAATTCCTCCGTTAGGAGATACCACATTGATACTACCGTCTTTTTTAATAGTATACTGTTCCACCCAGCTCCTGAAAAAGAATGGTTCCGGAGGAACATCATTTTCAATTTTGCAGGTTTTGGCACAACTACCACAACCGATACATTTTTCAATATCGATGGCAATACCATACCAGGGACCTTTCTTTGGCTTAGTAGCAGCAAAAAGCACCGCATTAAACGACGGCAGCACGGCTGATACCGCCAGGGTACCGGCCACTATCCCGGCAGATTTGAAAAAACTGCGCCGTGATAAGTTTTCTTTCTTTGTTGTCAAGGTTGGTGGGGATTATGACAGGTGATACATTTTTTCTCGGGATGATGATTTTTAATATCCTGTTGAGTAACTGCCTTCTCAGGACGCGCTTTATTAAAGGAATGGCATTTGGCGCAGAACTCCCTGGAATCGGGTCTGAACAGTTTATCCTTTTTCGGCGTTTTTATATGGAGGTAAGCTGGTCCGTGACAGTTTTCACATTGAATATCACTGTGGAGACCTTCAAGTTTCAGTGCTACAATTGAGTCGTGGCATTTGACACAGGTTTTACTGCCAACATATTTAACCGGCAGAGCTGCGATTTCATTCAGGGAATTACCCCTGTAATGTCCGTACTGGCCGAAAGAAACCGGGGTAGCCAGGTGTTTAAGAAGTAAAAACAGCGAAATTATTATTACTCCCAGAACCAATAAACGCTTTAATTGTGAGGGCATAAAATTTAGATTAAAATTCCATATTGTTTTCAAATATACATATGTAATTATGATTATGTGTTTCAGTACTGCAATTTATAAACTGTCTAAATTTGTACTTTATTGGTTTACTGGCGTTTACATTAATTAAAGAACTTTTGAGAACACCATTGAATACTGAATTTTTGTTTTTGGAAATCTCATTTCCCATAATTGCCAGTTTACCGGAGAAAATAGCAAAGACTCAAACTGGAGTGATTCTTATGAACAAAGCGCAGCTAAAATACCCTAAAGTAAAAATCGTTTAATGATTATCTATTTATCTCTCAACAAAGCTAAAAGAGGTCGAAATGGTGTATTGAAATGACCTAATGCATAAATTAAAGCCAATAAATTACTCAGCCCCGGCCTGAAGGCCGGGGCTGAGCAGTTTAAATTAAAAGTCAAAACCTACCTATTTCTTTGTTGCAACTTCCTTTTTCTTCATATGCTCACCCAGGAATTTATCCATAGCACGGTAGAAATCATAGCGGTTTTCCTCATTACGAAAGCCGTGACCTTCGTTATCTTTCACCATATATTCAACCGTGATACCACGTTTTTTCAATGCATCAACCATCTGGTTGCTTTCGTCAATATTGACACGCGGATCGTTTTTGCCTTGGGCAACGAAAAGCGGAGTTTTGATCTTATCGGCATGCATTACAGGGGATGCTGATGCCAGCAGGAGGCTGTCTTTTTTAGGATCGCCCACCATTTCATACATCATATCCAGCATAGGCTTCCAGTATGGAGGTATCGTTTTCATAAAGGTGAACAAATTCGAAACCCCAACATAATCAACAGCAGCTGCATACAAATCAGGAGTAAAGGTTACCCCGGCAAGCGTTGCATAGCCACCATAGCTGCCACCATAAATGGCAATCCTTGATTTATCAGCGATCCCTTTGTCAATTAGCCAGTTTACTCCATCGGTTATATCATCCTGCATGGTTTTTCCCCATTGTTTGAAGGATGATTCCCAGAATTTGCGCCCGTATCCCGTCGAGCCACGGAAGTTCATCTGGAAAACGGCATAGCCCCGGTTAGCCAGGAACTGAACTTCAGGATTAAATCCCCACTCATCTCGGTACCAGGGGCCCCCGTGTGGATTCACTACAACCGGCAGGTCTTTGGCATTGTCGAGAGTATACCCTTTTGGAAGGGTCAGGTAACCATTGATGGTAAGCCCATCGCGACTCTTATATTCAACCGGAACCTGGCTGGCCATCTCCTTTTCATCCAGCCAGGGGCTCAGGTCCGTTATCTTATCCAACTTACCGGTTGTCTTATCATACAGGTAATATGTGCCTAAGGTTTTATCACTGAACGAATAAACAATGAATTTGTTTTCAGCCTTGTCATTGGACACAAATCCAAAATCAATATCCCCAAGTTCCTTTTTTAACTTATCAACCATCCCTTCAAACTCTTTGTCAAAGAAATGACGCTCCCGTTTCCAGGAAGTATAACGGGCAGCCGTAAGCACTTTCCGGGCCCGTGAGAAAAACAGAGCATCTACATCATAATCTTTGTTTTCATAAAGCACTTTTACTTCCTTGCCGGAACGGGGATCAAACTCAACAATGGACGATTTGTCACGACCCAGGTTCGAGGAAGCATAGATATTTTTATTATCAAAGGTGAAAAACTGCGGCGACATGCTTTCCTTGAAATTGGTCGTCAATACCGTCCTGAAGGTATCCTTTTCCGTTTCACGGAAGAGTACCGAAGTATTAACTCCATCCTTAATAGCCAGGGCCAACCGTAGCTTGCCTTCGTGATCTGTAATCCAGGACTGGATATTACCGGGATTTTCGGCTAACATGGTGAGTTCACCGGTATTGATATTAAGGCGGTATGGATCAAATACCTGAGCATTGCGCTTGTTCATTTGTATGATTACAAATTCGTCGATATCAGGAAGATCATCTATAATTCCGGTCCGAACCTTGTCAAAATCGGTCAGGCCCTTCAGATTTGAGCCATCAATATTTACCCCGAAAAGTTTAAAATTCTCATCTCCGCCTGTATCTTTCAGGTAGAGAATACGACTGTTGTTCCCCCAGAAAAAGCCTGAGATATCACGGGCCGTGTCGCTGGTGAGGCGGCGGGCCGAGTCTTTGCCGATTTCCTGCACAAAAACATTCATCCTGTGCATGTATGGAGCCATGTATGCGTAATATTTTCCGTCGGGTGAAAGCTGAAAACTCGACTTCTCGGGATTTTTGCAGAAATCTTCAACCGCATACTGTTTTGCAGGAACAATTTCTTTCTTTTTACATCCACCTGCAGCCAGAATGGCAATGGCCAATATAACAGGTAAAACAAAAGTTGATC
>JANXXZ010000468.1 GCA_025350385.1 Bacteroidales bacterium | reverse complement strand
AGGAAACAGTTCGGCGTATTCGTGGGGCTCAATCACATTTCCAATACGAAGCGCATAGATATCGAAGCCGGACCGGCGCTGGAAGGCACGAGCCGTTTTTTCATTCACCACTTTCGATAAACCATAGCTATCCATTGGGTCAACATCATAGTCTTCCTGTAAAGGCAGCACATGGGGGTCTGTTTTGCCGTCTGAAAAGCAGATACCATAAGTGGTCTCCGACGAAGCAATAATTATCTTTTTAATTCCAAGCTTCACGGCTGCTTCAATCACATTATAAGTGCCGATCGTATTGACCCGGAAAGTTTCATTATCAGGTGTAAGTAAGATCCTGGGGATAGCAGCAAAATGTACTACCGCATCAAAACGTGGTACGCCGTTACCTGGTTCCAACTCATCTAACCCCGCATACGAACTCATGGCATTAAACATTTGCCCGGAGTCTGTAATATCAGCTACCAGGTTATCCACCCCTGGATAGTCTAAACGCACCAGGTCTACATTCATCACCCGATGCCCCTGGTTCAGCAGGTAAGCTATCACGTGTTTTCCTGCTTTTCCCGATCCCCCTGTAAATAATATACGTTTTTTAGTCATGAAGTTTCCTGTTTAATAGTGATGGTATGCTTTGGCAGCCAGCAGGTGCTGCGGTGCAAGTTCCCCGGCAGAACTATTGGTGATTACAAATGTAGGAAGAATGAAGTCTTAAGCCTTACTTTTCAAAGCCGCTCTCACCGACGGTGCAAAGACAGTGATGGCATCGTTGCCTTGCTGGAAAAAAAGTGACTCCCTGCCGGAGACCAGGCGGCCGTATGTGGTAGGAGTTTGGGCCGGGTTGTTTTTCCTGCCGTGTCTTTCCTGGTCATGAGGCTTTGATTTTTTTGCAAGCCACAGCACTCACCTAGGAAATTAGAAATCGTTTGAACCGGCGTACCGAAGCCCCCGCCTGGTCTTCAACCAACGGGCCGGGTTTGCGCTTGTTCGTTTGTAAACAGGCATAGGCTGTTGTAATAGCCGGGGAGGGCCTGCAACTATTGCTGGTTGCGGACTTTAGCAATTTGTGCAGCAACTCGCCTGGGAAATTTCATGGAGGAGACTCGGGTGGGGAAATGAATTACCTCTCAAAATATAATTCCGGCAAAATAATTTTAAACTCGTGTTCGGTATCTTCTTTTTTCCAGTATACAATAAAATTTACTTTGACTTGCTTTAAGTAATAGCCTTTTTGTTTTTGTAATTCGATCATATTAAGAAATTGTTTTGAAAATTTCAACACAGACTGACCTTTAGTTGTCGTACACTCATTGCCGTTTGTTAACAATGAATCTCCACTTGTTAATTGTGAAATAGTATGTTGTCTTGTTATAAAATAGTCTAGCCAAACATCTTTAAAGGACAAGTGCATTGCCAGCTCACTTGGCGGCAAATGCACTTCTTTGTCCTCAACTCTCTCAAAATTTTCTGCTGCGAAGTTGTCAAGATAATTTCCTGTTAAATGAATTGTAAGGTTTCGTTTTGCCCTTGTAATTGCAACGTACAATTGGCGTTTTTCTTCATCGGTTGTAGGGTTGAAGTTATCAAGCATGATAAAAACATTATCAAACTCTTTTCCTTTTGCTTTATGAATGGTTGAAACGAAAATAGTTTCTCCATTTTCATTTATAAAATCTTCAAGTTTTGATTCCCTGATAAAAACTTCAAAATCGGATTTGTATTTCTTCTTTGAGTTTGTTGCTTCAAAATCTTTAATGAGGTTGTTCCAGATTTCAAACTTTGAACTGCACTTGTATCTATCAATCACTTTCCTTTTAGCATTACCCCATACTTCATCACTAATTATAAATACATCATCGTCTAATCCCAATTCATTTAAAAAGAAACGAACTTCTGCAAGATTATACAAACTGAATCCATCATTTGATTGAATTAATTTTGCTTGCAAACCTCTCTTTGTTAATAGCGCTGCAACCTGAAATGCTTCTTCGTTCTTATGTGTAAGAACGCATGTCGTTCCTGACAGTCAAGTAGAAAGTATGTCGTCAATCAAAGGAGTGATAAGATTACCATACTTGTAATGAACAATTTTGATTTTTCCATTATCGGTTTGTTTTGCCTCAATCGGAATTTCTTTCAGTCGTTTTTCAATTGTCTTTACAAACTGATTAGTGAAGGAAACCAAATTACTTTTGCTCCGGTAATTTGTTATAAGTTCATATTTAGCCGCTTTATTTTCAGTAATGAAAGTCAACAAGTATTTTGAATCTGCTCCTCTCCATTCGTAAATATTTTGATCATCATCACCAACAGCAATCACCCTCATTTCTTCATTTTTTTCCATCAGCACTTTTATTAGTTCAAATTCGCCCTCGTCCATGTCTTGTGCTTCATCAATTACTAAAACTGTTTTAGTGATTCTACTTATCTCGACTTCATTGTTCTTAATTTTATTAACTGTTGTTTTTATTATTGCATCTGCTCTGTCAATAGTTCCAACCTTTCCCAACAAATCAAAACAATAGGAGTGAAAAGTTTTTATGTCAATGTAGTTCGCAGCATTTCCTATTAGTTCAATCAATCTCTTTTTAAATTCCGTTGCTGCTGCTCTTGAAAATGTGACCATAAGTAGTTGCTCATGTTTTACGTCTTCCATTAAAAGCAACGAAGCTAATTTGTGAACTAAAACTTTTGTTTTTCCGCTTCCAGGACCTGCTGCAACTAAAATATATTTTGAATTCTTGTCATCAATAATTCGTCTCTGAACGTCTGACAACGAATCAAAAAGTTGTTTGTATTTTTTGGGAGTTATGTTTCTTTTTATTTCGGACTCTCGGCTGCCTTTGAAATATAAACTTAAGAACGAAGGAAAGTTCAATTGAAAATAATCGTCAACAAATTTCAATGCTCCAGAGTAATCGTCAATCATCTTCTTTGCATACTCACCAACGATATGAATTTGCTGAACCTTATGGTCGTAATAATCACTTAGCTTCTGATAATCTTGTTCCTTGTATTGAACTCTTGGATTTAGTTCAAGTCTGTCAATCGTAAGTTTGTTGTAAACTACAAGAAAACCGCCTTCAATTTTTATTGCTTCAATTCTTGACAGATAAAACAAAGTATCTTCAATATCCTCAATAGTTGTTTTGACTACAAACAATTGAAGCTGTTTACTAAAAGCTTCTTGCAATTCAAGTACAGAAAATTCAACTAACACTTCATCTTTATCAGGTACTCCTTCTTCCTTAATTGTATTGCTTTTTTCATACAAATAGCCAACAATAAATTGAGATAAGATATGCCGCTGCTCTAACCTCTCTTTTAATTTTTCTTTGGGCTGACAACTTATTGCTACAATATGATTCTTGTTATAATCTTTATTGTGTCGCTTAATCCAATTCTTAATTGCCCAAAAGTTTAATAGAGTTTTTATTTTGTTTGGCGTTACATCCATGCATCCATTTTCTTCCGCTTTTTCATTCAATTCTTTAATATGAAATGATTTCTCCTGTTCTTCAAACAATGGACAAAGGAAATTTTCAATTAGTCCATAGGATTCAACAATATCAAGTGAACTTTTTTTGTTCACTCCCTTTTTGATAAATGCAGTCAAATCTTTTGCATCTGCTAAAATTTTTTCATCCCGCAAAAGATTTACAACTGAAATCACATTTTTAATTTCAATTCCTAAGTTGTCAGAGATATAATCAACTCTTGATTCAGCTTCATCGGACGTTGATTGTTTCCTACTCTTACTTGAAAAAAGAGATTTAATAATTCTTGTTGCAGTAATTTTTTGTTCCTCACTAAATTT
>JANXXZ010000462.1 GCA_025350385.1 Bacteroidales bacterium | reverse complement strand
ATGCCAATTACTTACCCATTTGCACCTAAAAAATATATTTCTTTTAACGAAAATAGGCTATAAAAGCTAATCTCCAATGCATTATGAATAATAATCGATGCCCTTTTCATAATTATCGGCAAAATAGCCAGGGCTCTCTGTAAACAGGCAAATAAACATTTCATCAGACAAAAAATATGGTTTTATGGAATTTAACCTATCCAATACCAGTTTCAGTTACTTTTACGTTATAGCACCATGAATCCTAAAAAAACTACCATCCGGTTTTTGACATACCTGTCGATATTCCTATTATTTGCGGGGGGGGTAGGATTTCTGATCCAGCATTTACTGAATGATAAAATCAGGGAATTGTTTGTCAGGGAGATCAACAAGCAACTTACAACGGAAGTTCAGGTTGACCAGGTAAAACTCAGCGTGTTCCGTGATTTTCCCTATGCTTCAGTCCGGTTTAACGGGGTTAGGCTGAATGAAGCTGTGAACCGGCCCAACAAAGGTGTACTCATGAAAGCTGGGGTCATTTCCCTCAGGTTCGGGCTGCTGGACCTGTTACGCAGCAAGTTCACGGTAAGCAATGTTTTTATAAAGGATGCCAGGTTTAACATGCGCGCATATGCAGACGGCTCGGATAATTATCATTTTTGGAAAAGCAGCAGCAGCAGCAGCAGCGGAGGAAAAGATTTTACAGTGGATCTGCAGAGGATCGACATCCGGAACTCCAGGATTACATACCGTGATGAGTTATCCGGTCATGATTTGCGCGTAATTCTTCATGAAGCAGCAATGAAAGGGCGGTTTTCGAATAAAAATTATCTCCTGGAGACCACAGGAGATATGCTTATTGAGCAATTAACCACCAGCAATACCACATACATTCATGACCGGCCGGCAAAACTCAACCTTTCACTGAATGTAAATAATCGTGAAGGGCTTTATACCTTAAAGAAAGGGATCCTCGGCCTCAACGATTTGCAGCTTTCAACCACCGGCTGGCTGATTATCCGTAGCGATCGTCGTGATATGGATTTTTCGGTTGCGGCTTCAGAAGCAACATTGGCAGAACTGATTTCAACCATTCCTGCAAAATACCGGAAAAAACTTGATGGTTACCGTTTTGAGGGTCGGGGAAAAGTATCCGTCAGCATCAAAGGAAAATTTAACGGTAATCATGTGCCGGCAATAAAAGCCAGCCTGATACTGAATGATGGTATTATCGGGAGGCAAAAGTCATCCGTTGCGATTAAAAATGTAAGCCTGGCAGCCAATTATTCCATCCTACAGGACATGCAAAACGAAGTGCTAACCATCACAGGGATTCAGGCAAAACTCAAAAACGGAAGCATAAGCGGTAGTTTCAGCACAATAGGCTTATCGTCATCTCAAATACAAGCTGCCGTGAAAGCCGATATTGACCTTGAGGATGTCCGGAATTTTTTAAATCTTGATACGATTACTGCATTAAAAGGACGGTTGATATTCAATGGCAGGTTCGATGGCCAGCTTGCAAATATTTCACATCCTTCGGTTGACGATTTCAACCGCAGCCGCCTGATCGGAAACGCTCAGATCAGCCAGGGTGAATTTGGATTAAAAGGATACAACCTGCCTGCTTCAGGTATCAATGGCAACTTCTCGTTCGATAATAACAACCTGGGCGTTAGAAAACTTGCGTTCAAATACGGCAGGAGCGATTTCGAGGTAAAAACCACTATAAATAACCTCATGGCATGGCTCATGGTTAAAAACGAAAAACTGGTACTCCGTTCATCCGATATCACATCAAGCCTGACCGATTGGGACGAAATATCTGAAAGCAGTTCAGGATCAGGCCAATATAATTTCACCCTTCCGGCAGATATCGAAGTAAAAGAACTGCGCATGAATGTAAAGAATTTCACCTTCCGGAAATTTACAGCCGCCAGCATTTCAACCAATCTTCAATTGCATAACAGAATACTGAGTGCCGGGAATATCCTGATGCAATCCATGCAGGGTGTGGTGAGCGGTCAGGCTACCATAAACTCTTCAAACCCGGGCCATTCATTCATTCAGTGCAAGGCAAACTTAAGCCGGGTAAATCTGAAGTCATTATTTGCCGAATTCGGCAATTTCGGAAGCACAGATCTTACAGCCGAAAACCTCGAAGGTTTGATCACAGCCGATGTAATCTTCGCTGCCATGATGTATCCCAACCTGGATATTGACGCTCAATCGGTTAAAATGCATGCCGAAATCCGGGTGGAAAATGGAAGGCTTGTAAAATATGCCCCAATGCAAAGCCTGTCAAAATTCCTTCGCGTCGAGGATCTTGCCGACATACGTTTTGCTACTATGCAAAACCAGGTGGATATTGCCAACCAGATCATTTATATTCCGGGAATGGAGATTAAATCGAGCGCCCTGGACCTCAGCCTGATGGGTACCCATACTTTTTCCAATGATATCGAATACCATTTCAGCATTGCCCTTGCCGATCTGCTGGCAGCAAAATTTCACAGGAAGAATCCCGGTTTTAACAAACAGTCGGAATTCGGGCCGGTTGAAGATGATCATCGCGGCCGGAGCATGGTGTATGTTTCCATGACAGGTACCGCTAATAACCCTGTTTTTGGTTATGACAAAAGAGCTATCCGCGATAAGATTTCTACCGAACTCAGCAACCAGAAAGTTGAACTGAAGGAAGCCCTCCGCAGGGAATTTGGTTCCGGTCAAGGAGATACCCTGAAAAAGGCACAAAATGCCAAAGAAAAGGAAATCCGGAAAAAACAGGAAGAAGGCAAATTTGTAATTGAATGGGACGATGATAGAAAATAGGCCTCGTCATCTCGCAACCCCGTCAGCGGTCGAAGACCCTGACCCTGAAGGCGGTTGAACCTGAACCTGTAAACCCTGACGGCGGTTGAACTCCATTGTCGCTTGTTCAACTAATTTTACGATATTTGTTTTTGTTAATTAACAATCATAGGTCGTGAAACATGCCGATTTGTTATATCAGAGCGGATCAGGGAAAAGCCTGAAAGACTTCTCGACCGGGTCAACCGGTAACTATAAAAGCAAGAAAGCCGGAGAGGAAGACCTCCTAAAGGGTATTGAAGATCTTGCGAAATTACAGGATGTGCTTTATGCTCACGACAGTTATTCAGTCCTTCTGATCTTCCAGGCTATGGATGCTGCCGGCAAGGATGGAACCATTAAACACGTGATGTCAGGGATTAATCCGCAAGGCTGCCAGGTTACCAGTTTCAAGGCACCGTCGATGCTGGAACTTAATCACGATTTCCTGTGGCGATGTGCTAAGGAACTGCCCGAACGAGGCCGTATAGGCATTTTTAACCGTTCCTATTATGAAGAGGTATTGGTTACAAGGG
>JANXXZ010000335.1 GCA_025350385.1 Bacteroidales bacterium | reverse complement strand
CTGGCAAGCCAGGGACCGGAAAGTCAGGGCGCGACTTTGAGTCGCACTCCGACTAATAGCCCGGATTTCCCAGCCACTACTCCAGGTCGCTCTACAGCTAAAAACGATCAATCGCTGAATTATTCAATTGGAATTCTTCTTTCATCCTACACAAAAGCCATCAACAGGCAGAATAACACAACCGGGTCGTTGTTCCGGCAGAAAACCAAAGCTATCTGCCTGAACGAGATCAATGGGATTGAATCACATTGGTACACATCTTTCGGTGTGACATTTATGAATGTTCAGATTCCTGAATTCCAATATCCGCAGGTTTGTTTCAATTATATTCATCATAACCCGGTGAAGGCAGGACTTGTCACGAATATGAATGATTGGGAATTCTCATCCTATCCCGATCTCATTGGAAAACGAAATGGCACCCTTGTAAATAAGCAGAAAGTGATTGAACTGGGCCTAATGGTATAAAGCCTTTAATTCTCATCGAGAATATATTTTGTACAACCAAAATAAAAGAACATGATTAAAAGAACCTTGTATTTTGGGAATCCATGTTACCTCAAAAAGAAGGACATGCAGTTGGATATCGAATTTCCCGAAAAGGAAAACAAATCATCCGCTTCTGTTCCAATTGAAGATATTGGAATCCTGGTTATGGACAACCCGCATATTACGCTTACCAATGCGCTTATAGCTGAATTAAACCAGAGTAATGTGGCAATACTCAGTTGCGATGCACAGCATCTACCCTATGGATTGATGCTTCCTTTGTTCTCACACCATGCTTTTACCGAAAAAATGTACCAGCAACTGGAGAGTTCCCTACCGTTAAAGAAGAACCTCTGGCAACAAACTATAATAGCGAAAATCAGCAACCAGGCGGCGGTTTTGCGCCAAAACGGAATGGATGACCGGAAGATGCACTATTTTTTAAATCTGGTGAAGAGTGGCGACCCTCAGAATGTGGAAGGCCGCGCTGCGGCTTATTATTGGGAGAAACTATTCGAAGAGCATAAGAACTTCACCCGCGACCGGGCCGGGGATATGCCAAACGCCATGTTGAATTACGGGTATGCAATACTGCTAGCAATTGTAGCCCGCGCCCTGGTGACCAGCGGGATGCTCACGGCAGTGGGAATTCATCACCGAAATAAATATAATCCATGGTGCCTGGCTTCGGATATTATGGAACCCTTCAGGCCCTATGTGGATAGAGTAGTGCTGAAGATTGCAACTGAAAATCCGGAGTGTGAAGAACTTACGCCGGAAATTAAAAGGCAATTATTGCAGATACCTGTAATTGATATACTTATTGATGGTAATACTAGTCCACTAATGGTGGGCGTTCAGCGTACAACAGCTTCTTTGTCCGCCTGTTTTGAAGGAACTGCCAGGCGGATAATATACCCGGAAATGAACTGATACATGTGGGAACAGATTTAAGTGAAAGGCTAAACCAATACCGTATTTTGTGGGTTTTCGTATTTTTTGATTTGCCGACCGATACCAAAAAAGACAGGAGAAATTACGCCTTGTTCCGAAAGAACCTGCAGAAGGATGGTTATTCGATGATGCAATACTCTATATATGTGAGGCACTGCAACAGCCGTGAGAATGCCGATGTGCACATAAGGCGTGTAAAATCATTCCTGGCTCCCAAAGGAGAGATTATTATTTTTTCCTTAACCGATAAACAATTCGGAATGATGGAGTTTTTCAGGGGGCGCGACATAAAAGACCGGCCCGGAACACCCCAGCAACTGGAACTTTTCTGATTACTGGAATGAAAAAATCCTTCCCTTATGTATAGAGAAGGATTTTTCTGAGCGCTTTTTTTTATCCTGATTTAGAGCGTAATATGCTTTGGTTTAATTGATTGAATAAGGGTATGTCGTGCTCAGTCAATCAAAGATACAATCTAAAAGCAATTCACAACTGTATGAATGCTTTGCTGTAACCGTCGGTTGTCGTGCTCAGTCAATCAAAGATACAATCTAAAAGCAATTCACAACGATGGCGGCGGAACTCCCCTACCTAGCATAGTCGTGCTCAGTCAATCAAAGATACAATCTAAAAGCAATTCACAACTAATACTATACCTGCTAGTGTTCTGTATTTGTCGTGCTCAGTCAATCAAAGATACAATCTAAAAGCAATTCACAACAGTATCGGTCCGGT
>JANXXZ010000420.1 GCA_025350385.1 Bacteroidales bacterium | reverse complement strand
TGAGTTCAATCACAGGATTAACAGCAAACACTCTTTATCATGTGAGAGCCTACGCAACGAACACTTCCGGTACATCCTACGGAAGCGATCTTCAGTTTACCACAAATGCACCCACACTTACGGTAACACCGCCAAACCAGGATGTATTGTCAGCTTCAGGTAATACCTCTTTTGCGGTAACTTCAAACAGTACCTGGACGGTGAGCAGCAACCAGACCTGGTGCACCGCTACTCCTTCCGGTTCGGGAAACGGAACTATCACTGCAACCTATGATGCCAATACTTCCGCTTCATCAAGGGTTGCTAATGTCACTACAACGGTGGCTGGTTTAACGCCTGTTGTGGTGACTGTAACACAGGCCGGTTTGCCGAACAAAACGCTGAACCTTACAGTTTTACTGGAGGGCCTGTTTAACGGAACCACAATGAACCAGGCAAAAAACGCCAGTGGTAATCAATATCCAGGGAGTATCGCTGACCAGATTACTGTTGAATTGCACTATTCAACAACCCCATTTTCGTTGGCCGGAGGTCCGTATACTGTAAATGTTAACACCGATGGCTCGGCCTCAGTTACAGTGCCGGCTTCACTTGGCGCTAGTTACTATATTGTTGTGAAGCATCGTAACAGCCTCGAAACATGGAATGGTACCCCGCTTTCATTTGGCGGAGCCAGTATGAGCTACAATTTCAGCAGTTCTGCCGGGCAGGCCTATGGAAATAACCTCAAATTGGTATCGGGTAAATACGTAATCTATGCAGGAGATGTGAACCAGGATGGAATTATTGATGCCGCTGATGTGATCGCTGTTGATAATGACGTGTCCAACTTTTTAACGGGTTATCTGTCGACAGATATAAACGGGGATGGAGTCGTAAATGCGGCTGATATTACTATGCTGAATAACAATACGTCTGTTTTTGTTGCAAAGATTACTCCTTAAGTAATATCACTCTATATGCATTGAGAAAATCAAACCTGAATCGTTACTGTTCGGGTTTGCTTTTATTATTCTCTGTAAAAAATTAACCACAAAGAAAATTTTCACAGAGAACACGAAGACAAATTATGACATAAAACGAAATAGCAAATAAAGTAATAGGAATAGAAAGAGTCATCAGCGGCACTTTGTGAACTTTGTGTAAATCCCTTGTGCCCTTTGTGGTAAAAAATATTCTTTCCCGGACAGAAACACTTAATTTGAAAAAACGAAGCTTGATTCAACTCAATTAACCCGTTGATTTTATGAAATTTAGAATAATACTCCTCTTTATTTTGATACTTACGAGCATACAGGTCTTATTAATTTCAAACACCGCCCTGGCTGTAACAGCAAATCCAAATCCGGTAAAATTCGTTCAACCGGATGGTTCAATTCTTACAATCATTCTCAAAGGGGATGAATTCATCCATTGGGCTGAAACGACGGATCATTACACCTTGCTTTCGAATAACAGAGGTGCTTATGAATATGCTGTAATTGACCAGCAAGGAAAACTTGGTTTTTCCGGTATCCTGGCTCATGAAGTTGGAGGGCGGAGTCAAAGCGAAACAGCTTTTCTTGGCTCGATCCGGGAAGGTTTATTCTTTACGCAATCGCAGATTCAGGAAATGAAGACCCTGCTGAAAACTTCCATGGCTCCGAGCGCACCGCTGAGCGGTGGATTTCCAACCACAGGTACAAGGAAACTCCTGGTAATACTTGCCAATTTCTCAAATACATCAACTACTTATACGCAGGCCAATTTTGATAATTACATGAACCAGGTCAATTATAACGGGACCGGTAGTTTCAAAGATTATTACCTGGAAGTATCCTATGGCCAGCTTACTATCATTTCAACTGTAACAGTATGGGTCACCCTTCCGAATACACATGATTATTATGGGCCACAAGCAAAGTGGGGGCAATTTGCTTTTGATGCAGTGACGGCTGCCAACAACCAAACCACTGTGAATTTTGCAGAATTCGATAATGACAGTGATGGAGTAGTTGACGGTGTATCTATTTTTCACGAGGGTCAGGGCCAGGAAGAAACGGGAAATGTCAATGATATCTGGTCACATAGTTGGGATCTTACATCAGCAGGGTATACTGCCGCGCAGCGAACATTTGACGGGGTGCTGGTTGATGCCTACACCACCATGCCCGAACGTAACGCAAGCGGAATGGGAACTATTGGTGTAATGTGCCACGAATTCGGGCACAATCTCGGATCTCCGGATTTTTATGATACTGATTACGCTACCGGTGGTTCCTATACCGGTACAGGCAACTGGGATCTGATGGCAGGCGGATCGTGGAACGGGAACTCCGGCGATAAACCTGCGCATCA
>JANXXZ010000384.1 GCA_025350385.1 Bacteroidales bacterium | reverse complement strand
GGCGCTGTATGCATTCGAATACGCTTTAATCATCATTGCATTCCAGGAAACCAGCATTTTATCATCCAATGCAGGCCTGATTCGCTTTGATCTGGCTTCATTTAACAGGCTAAGGCTATGGTTAAGCAGCAACCTGAGTTCTTCCGCGGAAAGAAAATGCCGCTGAGCAAAAAGGCTTTCATCCATAGGCCTGAGAAGAATATTCCTTTCATTTTCCCATTCGCCTTCAGATCCGACTCCGAAGTACTCTGCCAAAAGTTTACCATAAGGACCGAGCGTTTCTTCAAATTCCTGACAGGTCCAGGTGTAAAACAGCCCTTCTTCACCTTCGCTGTCGGCATCCAGGGCTGAGAAAAAGACGCTTTCGGCCGCTGTCATTTCAAGTCGGATAAATTCCAGTGTCCGCTCAGTGATTTCCTTAAAGAATTCGTCTTTTGTAATTTTAAAGGCATCTGCATACAATCCAACCAGTTGGGCATTATCATAAAGCATCTTCTCGAAATGAGGTACTTTCCACACATTATCAACCGAATATCTTGCAAAACCTCCACCTACCTGGTCGCAGATTCCTCCCATTGCAATTTTACGGAGAGTGAGCAGAACATGTTCAAGTGCCGGTTGGTAGCCAAAGCCCTGATAGTATTTCAATAAGAACTCCAGGATTACCGGCATCGGGAACTTAGGGAAACCGGTCATTCCACCGTTCACCTTATCAAAACTCTGTTCAAGCCTATAGAACATGAAATTAAGATCATCCTGCATAATAATTACTGCATCAGCACTTTGGCTGATAAGGTTGTGGCCTGCAATACCGCTGCTGACTTCTTCTGCCTGCGACAGTAAATCCGAATATTGGGACTGGTATAGCCGGGAGATGTTTGTCAGCAAATCCTTCCATTGCCCTGGGCGAAAATAGGTACCTCCCCAGAACGGGCGTCCATCGGGCAGTGCGAAACAATTCAACGGCCAGCCTCCGTTTCCATGCAACATCTGAACCGCATCCATATAAAGATGATCCACGTCAGGACGCTCTTCCCGGTCGACCTTCACACACACAAAATGCTCATTCATAAGAGCGGCAATTTCCTCATCCTCAAACGATTCATGTTCCATTACATGGCACCAATGACACGATGAATACCCAATACTGAAAATCATTGGTTTATTGTCCAGCCTGGCTTTAGCAAAAGCTTCTTCTCCGTAAGCAAACCAGTCTACTGGGTTATGGGCATGTTGCAGCAGGTAAGGGCTGTATTCGTGGATGAGTCGGTTGGGCATAGGGGATTTTGGTTTTTTGATTTCGGATTTCGGATTTAACAATGATTATGGTTATTGATTCCTGACCACTGATAACCGATAACTGATAACCAATAACGGGATACAGGTTATAGTTACTGTGAACTTAAGAATTCGATATTATTCGTAAATTTATTCAATCAAACAACAGCAGGAGTATGCTCTGGTTCAAATTCCTTGATTATTTTTTCATGACGTTCCATTTATTACTGGTAATCTTTAATCTTAGCGGATGGATATGGACGAAAACCCGCCGGTGGAACCTTTATACGCTTCTTCTTACCGGCGCATCCTGGTTCCTGTTGGGGACTTTTTTCGGAATCGGATATTGCTTCCTCACTGACTGGCATTGGCAGGTATTGGAAAAACTGGGACACATGCCAGGTGAATCTTCATACATGCAATATCTTTGCATTCGCCTTTTAGGTCTTCACTTTGAAAGCAGGTTGGTCGATATAATTACCCTGATTTCTTTTTTGCTGGCTTTGATTATTTCAATTGTTTTAAATCTCCGTGATAATAGAATTAACAGAAGAAGCAAGAAGTTATCATCCAATTAAAGAGTTTACGTATAAAACAAAAAACAACACTATGGCATACAATGAATTTCTTGCTGACCGTGTAAGGATCATACTTCATGAAAAAAATCAGTCTTTCATTGAGAAGAAAATGATGGGCGGATTGGTTTTTATGGTTGATGACAAAATGTGCGTTGGAATTGTAAAAGAAGACCTCATGGCAAGAATCGATCCTGACATTCATTCTAAAGCAATTACTAAAAAAGGTTGCCGAACCATGGATTTTACCCAGCGGCCTATGAAAGGCTATGTATTTGTTAATCCTGAAGGAGTTGATATGGACGAAGACCTGGAATATTGGATCAATTTGGCGCTCAAATACAATCCACGGGCTAAATCAAGTAAAAAGTAATCAATATCAATAATTAATATAGTCTTATGACAAATAAAACCGGTTCTGACATCCGTTCCAATCAATTTGTTTATGCAGCTCTCATGGCCGGAATTGCTTTATTTGCCGGGATATCACTTTTGCTCAATTTATTGCAGGGGCCCAGTATAAATGACAAGACTGTGAATTCCGCACTGATGGTTATTTCAATTATATTTTTGGGTAATATCCCGATTGGTATTGTTCTGTTTAAAAAGCGTCTTGAAACTATAGAATCACAAAACCTGGATGAAAAGCTGACAACCTATCGCGACGCCATGATTGTATGTGCCGCATTGATGGAGGGCAGCGGATTTTTTGGGATCGTTTGTTTTTTGCTTACCGGGAATAACTTTTTTATAATACTTGCTGCGATTATTATTGCAATAATGGCCTATTTCTTCCCAACACGGGAAAGAATAGCAACAGAACTGGGGATTAGTTCATCAGAAATAGAGTAGCAAGGTTCTTTGCAGGATATAATTTTGCTTCAATCAACCCTATGTTATTTTGTCATCACGATCAGAGCCCCGGTAATATAAGCCATAACCCAATAAAAATAGGCCAGTTGTGAACCCCTGATAAATCGTGGGTTAACTGTTGCATTGATGTCTCTTTTCCCGGCTAGCCTATACGAATACACTGTATCAATCAGCATCCCGGTTAAGGAAGAATACCCTATAACACCATGAAGTGTAATCACATGTCCTGATCCGATTATCATACAAACGGTTGCAGATATATCAAGAATCAGCCCTATGGATAAGAAACTGAGTACCTGCTTACTCATCAGCCGGATTCGGCTCAGCCTGAAAATTGCGATGCCGTATGAAATTAGAGCAAGGTTTACTATCGATATGCCAGCTATTAATACAGGTTTCATACTTAAGGGGAGTTCTATAATTTAATTCATTGTTAATCAGAATAATAACCTTATATTTGTTGTGAAAACATAATGGATATAAGCAATGCAAAAGCAAATGTACAAAACACGAGGCAAGAAGGGCCTTTTTGATG
>JANXXZ010000339.1 GCA_025350385.1 Bacteroidales bacterium | reverse complement strand
GTCTTCTGTGAGGGTGATGCAGCAAAGTATGATTCATTAAAACCTTATGCAATGCGGTTGGGCTCTGCATTTCAGAAGATCAATTTTCTCCGCGACCTGAAAGCGGATGTAAAAGGCCTGGGTCGTTCCTATTTCCCGGGTATTGATATGACTCAATTTGATGAGTTAACAAAACGAAATATCGAGGAAGATATTGAAAAGGATTTTTCCGACGGGCTTGCCGGTATACGGAGACTGCCAAAAGGAGCGAGGTTTGGTGTTTATGTGGCATATGCCTATTTCCATGCCTTGCTCACTAAGATTGAGCGAACATCTTCGGATCGGCTGCTCACCGAACGCATCAGGGTTTCAAACAGTCAAAAATACTGGCTGCTGCTTTTCTCCTATATAAAACACCTATTGAACAGGATATGAGGATACAATATTTCACCCGGGCATTTATCCTGGTACAGCTGATTGCTGTCCCGGCGGCCTTATTTGCACAGCTCCCGGCCATTGAGAAGATAAGGGAGCAGTTTTTTAACATGAAAAATGTAAATGATGGATCGTTGAATCTTTATTACAGGCTGAAACCGCTCGATCTTACGCATAATGCAATTCTGCTGGCATACCGGGGTGCTGCTTCAGCTGCTTCAGCTGGTTCGGTGAGTGGTGTTTACAAAAAGCTCCATTACTTTTCGGATGGCAAAACGGAAATAGAGGAGGCGGTAAAACTTCAACCAGCCAATGCCGAAATACATTTCCTCCGGCTTGCAACTCAACTGAATGCCCCGGGTTTCCTGGGATATAATAAGGATATTACAAATGATAAAGCACTAATAATCAATACAATGACAACAGTAACAGGAACCGAGCCAAATGCCTATCTTTACACCCGGATTGCAGTTTTCCTGCTTAACTCAACTGCTCTCACCTCTGGTGAACGTGAGCGGATAAATCAACTCATTGTAAAATTTAAGACAAAATAATGACTTCAGGGGATAAAGTAATACTTGTTGATGAACTTGACCATGCGATCGGTGAGATGGACAAAATGGAAGTGCATGAGAAAGGTGAGTTGCACCGGGCCATTTCGGTTCTGGTATTTAATAGCCAGCATGAATTCATGTTACAGCAGCGCTCGTTTTCGAAATACCATTCGCCAGGGCTTTGGACAAACACCTGTTGCAGTCATCCCCATCCGGGCGAACCCTCGCCCATGGCTGCTCATCGCAGGCTGAAGGAAGAAATGGGTTTTGAATGCCAGTTGAATAAAGCATTTGACTTCATTTACAAAGCCCACCTTGATAATGGTTTGATTGAACATGAATTTGATCATGTATATATTGGTTATTACGACCGTGATCCGGTAATTAATACGGATGAAGCAAATGATTATAAATGGCTTAATGTAAAGGCATTAATGGAAGATTTAAGATCGAATCCTGCATCCTACACAGTTTGGTTCAGGATCATAATGGAGAAAATTGAAGAACGGATGCCTGAACTCCTGAGCCATTAATTTGTTTATTACTGTAACAACACATTCATACGATGAATACCCTTTTAAATATAATGCTGGTTGTTGCTGCATTCTTCTTTATGGAATTTATGGCATGGTTTACCCATAAATTTGTGATGCATGGCTTCCTTTGGGTTCTGCATAAGGATCATCATATCCGTGACGGACGAAAAGTTGAATGGAATGATGTATTCGCACTTATTTTTGCATTACCCAGTATTCTCCTTATTTATTTTGGAGTTATAAACCCGGACAGTATTCTGTTAAGCCTGGGAATCGGTATAGCACTTTATGGTTTTTGCTATTTCATGTTTCACGATGTATATGTGCACCAGCGGGTAAAAATACTAAGTAAATTCAGTAACCGCTATCTACGTGCTACAATCAGAGCCCATAAAGCGCATCATCATCCGAACGCTCATTATAACTATGGATTCCTTGTGGCGCCTTTAAAATATTACAAGGAAGAATTCAGGAAGAAGAAACCGGACTAACTGGTAACATCTCACTTTCCTTCTCTAAACAACTCTGTTTTCTGAGCTATTTTACATGGAAAAGTATCTTTATTTATGTATTAACCTTGGATCCATAATTATTCCTTTCATTGCCGGTTTCGATAAACGATTACAGTTCCACAGGCAATGGCGCTTTCTTTTTCCGGCCATTCTCCTTACCATGCTGGTTTTCATTCCCTGGGACATGCTAAAAACTCACCTGTCAGTGTGGGGTTTTAATCCGCGATACCTCATGGGAAGCTATATTGGTAACCTTCCTGTTGAAGAGTGGCTGTTCTTCATTGCAATTCCATATGCCTGTATATTTACCTATCACGCACTCAATTACCTGGTAAAGAAGGATTACCTGGGCAGGTATGCAGGGATGATAACTCTTTTAGTGGGCATTACATTCCTGCTTATTGGTTTTGCTAACCTGCATCGCTTATATACTTCAGTTACATTTATTGCAACCGGAGTCTTCCTGTTGTTTCATCATTTCCTGTTCAAAGCCAGCTATATGGGAAGGTTCTTTTTAATGTATTTGGCAACGCTCCTGCCGTTTTTCATAGTTAACGGGTTGCTAACAGGAACATTCATACCTGAAGAAGTCGTCAATTATGATAATTTGCAGAACCTGGGGATCAGGATTGGAACAATCCCGGTTGAAGATATGGTATACGGAATGCTTATGCTGCTGATGAATATCAGCTGGTTTGAGTTCTTTAAGAGAAATCAGCAGAAAAAGAACCAGTCTCAACCGGCTGATGTCCTGAGCTGATAATACAATTATGGTGAATTGAAATTTGACTGAAAACTGCAAGAGATAATTTTAGTTATATCTAGTCAGCAGGTTCGAGACAATGAATTGGACAGATTATGCCGGATTGTAACTTCTTTCGTGATATACGACATTGCTCTGGCGAAGATCCTCGCCGGTGGGACTTTGGAAAACGCGTAATTCAAATTGCGGTATGATAGCCAGGATATGATCAAAAATGTCGGATTGGATTTTTTCATATTTCATAAAACCAGTTTCCTGTATAAACGCGTAAATCTCAATCGGGATGCCAATGGATGTAGGCTGTAATTGTCGTACAAGCTGGTCGCTGTCATTATGAACCATCGGGTGATTCATCAGGTAAGCTTCGAGGTAAGCCCTGAATACACCTATATTTGTCTGCGTGCGCCCGTTCACGAAGACAGTATCATCAATGTTGTTTTCCTTATTGAACTTTTCAAGTTCAGCCTGGGTGGTGTCGATATACTCTTTCAAAATGTCAATCTTCCTGAATTTATCCAGCATTTGCCTCGTACAAAACTGAACGCTCGACATATCAATGCTGATAGAGCGTTTGATTCGTCTCACTCCCGATTCCTTCATACCCCTGTAGTTCTGGAATGATTCAGATACCAAAGCATAGGTCGGGAGTGTTGTAATGGTATTGTCGAAATTCTGTACTTTAACGGTAGTGAGCGATATTTCTAGAACTGTACCATCGGCGCCATATTTCGGCATGCTTATCCAATCGCCCTGCCTCACCATATCATTGGCCGAAAGTTGAATCCCTCCCACAAATCCGAGTATAGGATCTTTGAATATGAGTAAAAGCACTGCCGAAAAAGCACCCAGTCCGCCAAGCATATATACCGGAGTCTGGTTGAAAAGAAAGGAAAGGATCAGGAGTGAACCTAA
>JANXXZ010000331.1 GCA_025350385.1 Bacteroidales bacterium | reverse complement strand
CCATGAATCTGTTCCGGAGTTCCCCGCACTGTTAACCACCAGGATTCCCTTCTGAGCAGCTTTATCTGCCCCAATGGTAATGTAGGTGGTATTTCCGTCCATATCGGCATATGTATGGTTATATAGCGGATCATCGAAAGTGGTATAACCCAGTGAGGAATTAATTATATCGGCGCCCACACTATCGGCAAACTCTGCGGCACTCACCCAGAAATACTCCTCTGTGACATACTCGGAATCAGCATCCTCCGTGCGAAGCAGCCAAAAATCAGCTTTTGGTGCTGTACCAACCATTTGACCCGGGATATTTGCGGCCATAGTTGAAAGTACCATGGTTCCGTGAGAGTTGATACTGGTACTATATACGTTCTCGTTGGAGTGAACAAAGTTTTTGGTACCCAGGATCTGGTTATTATTTCGGATACTGTCAAATACAGGCATTACATCAACACTATTAAAACCGGCGTCAAGCTGGGCAATAGTCATTCCCTGCCCGCTATACCCATTGTTATGCAGAAATTCACCTTTTATCATATCGATTTGATTAAAGGCAGCTCCATAGTTATATAAGTCGGAAGCCGGAGATTTCTTAAAAGCACCTGCAACCGGGCCATAACTCTCATTTCTGAAAAAGTCTTTTGATGAATACACTTCATGCTGAGGCGTTTTCACATTATTGAGGATCCTGACCTGTGAAACAAAAGGAAGGCTAGTAAAGACAGCCTCATTGTTAACATCAGTTTCAACAACTATATAATTGAACCACCTTGAACGGCAGATTACATGAGCACCCAGATTAGTAACTGCCTGAACATAATTTTCATTCAGCGGCAGATCAGAAGCATCAACGAGGATATTATGGCGTTCCCGCCGCTGAATAGCTTTGGAAGAAAGGAATTTTTCCGGAGTCGCCAACATTGATTTTGTCGTACCCTTGTCCTTAAAATTAATAAGGTAGAGATTTAAGTTAGTGTCCTGGGCAAAACAGCTGGACTGAAGGAAAAAAGCAAGAGCCAGAATCGTAATTAATTTCATATTGAGTGTTTAAGTGCACAAAAATAACAAATATTAACCAGTCTTGTTTGAATCGGTTGGCAATCAATATACAAAGTCAGGAGTTAATTTTTGAATCGATAGTTTGGCATGTCACTTACCTGCTGGCCTCACATCTTTCATTACCTTTGCCCAATTGAACCAGCACGTTATGCGAATAGACATACTGACCATTTTTCCTGAAATGTTTTCAGGTCCTTTTGATCATTCTATTATAAAAAGAGCAAAGGAGAAAGGAGTTGCAGATATATATATTCACGATATCCGGGAGTTTTCCAATAACAAGCACCGGAATGTAGATGATTATGCCTTTGGCGGAGGTGCCGGTATGGTAATGATGATTCAGCCAATTGCTGATTGTATCGAACAGCTTAAAAAGGAACGTTCTTATGATGAGATTATCTTCCTAACACCTGATGGATTTCTTTTTGATCAGCCAATGGCAAACAGGCTCTCATTAAAAGGTAATATTATCTTGTTATGTGGTCATTACAAAGGCATTGATGAACGTCTGCGTGAGCATTATACTACTCTTGAGATTTCTATTGGTGATTATGTACTCTCGGGTGGCGAACTGGCAGCTGCCGTTATTTCAGATGCCATTATCCGCCTGATCCCGGGTGTATTGAATGATGAAACTTCAGCCCTTTCAGATTCGTACCAGGACAATTTGCTTTCTCCGCCTGTATATACCCGTCCTTCAGAATATAATGGATGGAAAGTGCCGGATGTGCTGCTCTCAGGTAATGAGAAAGAAATTATTAAATGGCAAAGAGAAAAAGCTATCGAGAGAACCAGACAACGAAGGCCCGGATTGCTTAATCCCGACCAGGCTCACTAACAGTGATAATCCAAAAGTGAATTTCACTACTGTTTTTTTTGTATATTTATACTATATTTAATAAACTAAAGCCATGGGATTTGTTGATTCATTAAAGCGATTGTTCTCAACCTCTAAAGAAAAAGGTGCCGAAAAAGTAGCTGACATTATGGAGAAAGCCTCTGGAACCATTCCTGATGCAAAAGAAGTAAGAAGAAATGTATCTGGGAAACTTGAATCAGTGTCGGAGGTTGTAGTAGAGAAAGCTCATGAGGCCGTGCATAAAGCGAAAGAATTTGGCACTGACCTGGTTGAGAAATCAGAACATTTGATTGACAAACTCGACGAAAGAGCCACCCACGTGGTTGACAAACTGGAAGCCAGGATTCGCGGAGAAGAGTTAAAATCTCCTGCTTCGTCAAAAACTGAATCTAATTCTACTGATGAAGAGGTTCCTGGCAGTAATACCGGGGAAACAGAAAAGCCGCCAGGTGAAACAAAAACTCCGGCAACAAAAAGCCAGCATCGCAGGTACAAACATTAAGCCGACATTCTCAAATCTTCTGCCCGAACAAAAGGGTGTTATGTTTTCAGAATAACTTTTTGTCAGCCCTTCTTATTTGAAGAGCGGGTGTTTTTGTTATAAAGAGGTTACATACTCAAATCCAATTGCCACATAGGAGAAATATTAAAGCTGAAAGCATCAGAATACCATCAAGAAAAATATAATACCAGTAATCAGAACAAATAGTCTTACTTCTCTTGTAAGTGAGAAGTAAAAGTATCTCCGGAATCAGAATCGAGAATGGCAAAGAATAATCCGGCTTCCAACTAATTAACAGGTTTGTTGAGACCAGGAATAACAAGGAGATACAGTAAAAAAGAAGATTGAACATATTCTCGTTAAGAAGGCTGATGATATTTCCGGGTTTACCGGGAATCCCTAATTTCCTTTCCCTGTATTCAAACAATATACTCACCTGAAGGATAATGAAAAAACGGTTGAACAGAAAAACAGTTGATTGATAATCCCAGGTATAATTATCGATCACTAAAGGCATAGCTACCGTTACAACCGACCAGATTATAGCAAGATATATTGTTTTAAAGAAAATGACAGGTTTCAGAAATGATCCGGTTGATTTCAATACTCTTGGTAAAGAATATAATATACTTAAAACTGATAGGGGCAAAATCATTGTATAAGAGGATGGTATTAAAAGAAAAGTGAAGATCAACCCTGATGATGCCAGCAGAAAAGAGATCTTCAGCGAGGTACGGTGCTCCTTGATCCATCCGAGCCTGACAGATTTTGACGAAGTATACGGATTAAAATAACTATGCAGGTTATAGCTGCTCAATGTAGCAAAAAATATAAAACATAACTGATCGTAATTATGACCGGAGGTGAAGATCATCTCAGTATGGTAACACATCATTACTGCACATATAGAAATAAAAATATTCCCAAATATCAGAAAATGTAATATGGCCAGGAAAAATTTTGATGTATAGTCTCTGGAGATCAGCATAATACTGCTTTTACTTCAACCTCTTAGTCAGTGAAATTCGAAAACTGATATTATTTCTCCAGAATGGTATATCTACATTTTAAAAACCAATTAGCTCACCATTATAAAAACTGCATACACTTCTCCAGGTCATTAATCAGTGATTCAGGTTCTTCCAATCCGACTGAGAAGCGTATTAAATTTATAGGCAGACCAGTGTACAATCCAGGTCTTACAAAGGTACAGGAAGGAATAACCAGTGATTCAAAACCACCCCATGAAACAGCCATCCTCCAATATGTCAGGCTGTTGCAAAAACGTTCAATTTTGTCAACATCTTCGGTTACTGTTTGTATAGTGAACACTCCGGAGCCCTTTTTCATCTGCCTAAAGGCAAGTTCATGCTGTGGATGACTGCAATGATGAGGATAAAATAGCATTTTAACTTTAGGATGTTTTGCCAGGAAACTGATAATTGCTTCAGTAGTCCGACTGGTGCGTTCCATACGAACAGGCAAAGTTCTCAATCCACGCAATATAAGCCATGCGTTGAAGGGAGCCATAATTCCACCCAACGTCAGGAATTCATTGAGGAATATTTTGTCAATCATTGATTTGGAACCGCAACAAACCCCGGCTACACAATCACTATGTCCACCAAGGTATTTTGATGCTGTATGAACTACCAGGTCAATGCCGAGGCTGATTGGTTGCTGATAGAGCGGTGTAGAGTAACTATTATCAATAATTGTCATAATTCCATGTTCCTCTGCAAATTGCCCTATAGCGTTTAAATCCTGTAACTCAAAAGTCCAGGAATTGGGACTTTCAAGATAAATTATGGATGTGTTAGGTTTCACAGCATCAATTAATGCTGATGTATCAGCAGCATCAACCATGCTCACTTCAATCCCAAATTTTGGCAGGATGTTCCGGTTCAATAGTGTTTCCGTCCATGAATAGGGATTCTGAACACAAACTATATGATCGCCGGACTTTACATTGGCCAGGACCGCAGTTGAAATTGCTGCCATTCCGCTGGCAAAAACTAACGCATCCTCAGCGCCTTCGAGCGCAGCGATTTTCCTACAAAGCAGGTTGATTGTCGGGTTATTTCCGCGGGAATAAATCCAGTTGTCGCGTTCGTTGGTAATAGCTTTGCGGAATTGCTCCACAGTCCGGAAGTAATAGTTGCTGGTTTGATAAATAGGTGGTGAAACAGGATTTACATCACCTCCTTCATCTTCTCCAAGTATGTTAATAATATATGAGAGATCCATCATGTTCATTTGAATTGTAATAAATTGAAGATCAGAATTGTTTATGTGATCATTACAATGACTTTTTCCGGTTGCTTTGCAGCATGCCTGGTATAAGAAAAGCAAAGCAAATGTATAAAATACCAACCAAGCCCGAATGCATTCGTCATCAACCAAGTTATTAACAATTGTATGTAGAAAATTAACTGTAACATTTGTTTGATATCAGAAAAAAAACGTATTTTTGCACTCATTTTTGACGAACAAGCATATTTAATACTTAAAACAATGAGCAAAAGGGAGTTAATACAGTACGTTGAGGATCATTTCGTAGAAAAGCAGCAACTTCCTGCTTTTAAGGCCGGTGATACAGTTACGATTCATTACAAAATCAAGGAAGGTGACAAGGAACGTATACAGCAATACCAAGGGGTAGTTCTTCAACGTTCGGGTCACGGTACGACTGAAACATTCACTGTACGGAAGGTATCCGGTACTGTTGGAGTTGAAAGAATCATCCCGGTGTGCTCACCTTTTATTGATAAAATTGAGGTAAATAAACATGGTGCTGTTCGCAGGGCCAGGATTTTCTACCTCCGTCAGCTTAAAGGCAAGAAAGCACGTATCAAGGAAAAACGCATGTAATCCTTGTGATAATATGATATTTAAAGGGCTGCCGCTTCAACCGGTCAGCCTTTTTGTTTTTCTGTTCATCACGATTTTGCTGTTTGATGATAATTTGCAAATCTCTCTTTCTACCTTTGTAAAAACTAACCAGCAACCCAATGCCTGACGACGCGAAGCATATTGAACGTCACCTCATCGAAATGTTCACCTTAGCAGGTGAATACTGTATTAAAATTGAAAATGCTGAACAGTTTTCAAAGGATGAAATTTTTACATTCCTTCATAAGATTTCACCTTTGCTTTACCTGCGTGGCCTTTTATTCCCAATAACAGAAGAACCTGAAGAAGAAGGTGATGAACGGATCGTTACCGAGGAACAATGGGAAAATGTTTTTAACACCTTGAGGAACAAATTCGGAACGGATGACAACTTTAATTACCTTGATTTTGCAACTCCCGAAAATATAGATCCGATAAAGGGAAGCCTGGCCGAGCTTTTCAGTGATGTATACCAGGATATGAAAGACTTTGCCTGGCTCATGACAAAGAACTCCCTGGTTGCGACTAAACATGCCGCTTATGACATCCGGAAACTGTTTGTTGCTAATTGGGGCGCTAAATTGCTGCTTGCTCAGCTAGTTATGCATTCAAGGCTTATTACCGAAAATGCAGAAGAAGACTATGCTGACCTTGATTAGTGACTTTGGTGGTTATCCATTATTTCGGTATTTCGAGTATTTAATTCTTTGCAACAGTGTTATCTAATTCTTAATCATTATCTTTGTTTCATTATTAAGACTAAATAAAAATAGTACTTGTGACACTGATTGAAGCTGGCTTAGGCGAAAAGGTAATCATAACCAAGGTAAGAGGACGTGGTGCTTTCCGTAAACGTATAACCGAAATGGGGTTTGTCGTGGGGAAAGAAGTGACTGTTGTTAAGAAAGCCCCTTTACAGGATCCCGTTGAATACAATATTCTTGGCTATAATGTTTCCTTACGGAATAGTGAGGCGCGCCTTATTGAAGTGGATTTGCCTGCTGATCATATTTACCCGGTTGATAAGAATTATTCCGGAACCTTCCAGGAAGAATCGGAAGGGCAGCAAAATGTGCAAAAAGGTAAAATAATCCATGTAGCTCTTGTGGGGAATCCTAATTCCGGTAAAACAACCCTTTTTAATTATGCTTCAGGGTCGAGAGAGCGGGTCGGAAACTACAGTGGAGTTACTGTTGATGCAAAGGAAGCGCATTTCAGGCTGAATGATTATGAATTTGTAATTACTGACCTTCCCGGTACCTATTCGATTACCGCCTATACCCCTGAAGAGCTTTATGTGAGGGATTTCATCAACAATAATTTACCCGATGTGGTTGTGAATGTTGTGGATGCATCCAACCTGGAAAGAAACCTCTATCTTACCACCCAACTAATCGATATGGATATTCAGCTCATAGTGGCGTTGAATATGTATGATGAACTTCAGAAAAGCGGCGACAAACTGGACACCAAGCACCTGGGAGAAATGCTTGGATTCCCCTTTGTCCCTACAGTCGCAGCACGGGGTAAAGGAATCAATGATCTGTTTACCAGAATAATAAATGTATATGAGGGCCGCGACCAAACATCAAGGCATATTCACATAAATTATGGCAAAACGATAGAACAATCGATCAATGCGATACAAAAGAAACTGAACACCCCAGCAAACGCTGATTTCCTTACTACCATCTCTTCACGATTCCTTTCCATAAAGCTTCTTGAGAAAGATCAGCATGCAAGGAATCTTGTCAGGTCATTTGCAAATAGTGATGAAATCATGGAAGTAAGCCAATCGGAAATACTCCGGATTGAAACCGACCAGCGTGATGACAGTGAAACACTTGTCACTGATGCTAAATACGGTTTTATAGCAGGGGCCCTGGCTGAAACACTAAAAGTAAATCCATATACCCAGCGTAAGAAAAGCGAAATTATTGATACGTTTATTACTCACAAGATATGGGGCATCCCGATTTTTATTTTCCTGATGTGGGCTACTTTCTATGGAACCTTCAAACTTGGCAAGTACCCGATGCTTGGAATTGAATGGCTGGTGCAACAGATTTCCATTCAGCTTCAAACCATGATCCCAGCCGGTATGTTCCGTGACCTTCTTATTCAAGGAATTATTGGAGGAGTCGGAGGTGTAATCATTTTCCTTCCCAATATTGTGCTTTTATATCTCTTTATCTCCCTGATGGAAGACTCAGGATATATGGCCCGGGCCGTTTTTATCATGGATAAACTCATGCATAAGATCGGGCTGCATGGTAAATCTTTTATTCCATTGGTAATGGGATTTGGCTGTAATGTGCCGGCCATTCTTTCAACCCGGGTAATAGAAAGCAAACGCGACAGGATCATCACCATGCTGATCAATCCATTCATGTCGTGCAGTGCGAGGCTGCCTGTTTATATACTCTTTATCAGTGCTTTTTTTCAGAATTACCAGGGAACGATTCTTTTTGGGATGTATTCTATCGGAATCATGCTTGCAATCGGATCAGCATTGCTTTTCCGAAGAACCCTATTCCGCAAGAAGGATGTACCGTTTGTAATGGAACTACCGCCCTACCGGGTTCCTACAGTCAAAAGTGTAGTCCGGCATATGTGGCACCGGGCAGGGCAATACCTGCGAAAAGTCGGGGGAGTTATTCTGATTGCATCGGTTATTATCTGGGCTCTTGGGTACTTCCCGCATAAATTGCCAAATGAGCATATGTTTACAACCAACCTGCAGGAAATCAAAGCGAAATATACTGCCCTGCGTTCTTCATCTTCAAATTCTTCCTCAGAAGATAATTTGCAAAAAACTAATGAGACCAATGAAATAACAACTGTGAATCTGGCGATGCAGGCAGAATTACAGAAAAATTCCTACATTGGTCAGATCGGTCACATTATAGAACCGGTCATGCGACCGCTGGGTTTCGACTGGAAAATGAGTGTTGCCGTACTTACCGGCCTATCGGCAAAAGAAGTAGTAGTTGGTACTTTGGGAATCCTGTACCAGGCCAATGAGAAAGGTCAGCATGATGATCAAACCCTCATAAAACGTTTGAAGACACAACGTTATGTATATGGTTCAAAGGCCGGTCAAACCGTTTTCACTCCGCTCATAGCTTTGAGTTTTATGCTATTCATCCTCATTTATTTTCCCTGTATTGGTGTAATTTCTGCTATCAGCCGTGAATCAGGTAGCTGGAAATGGGCTATGTTTGTAGTAGTTTATACAACGGTACTTGCCTACCTTGCTTCGTTGACACTTTTCCAGGTTGGCAGCTTAATATTGTAACTGATGCACGAATTACTCACTTCACTTACCGACAACAGGGCTCTTATATTCTACATTCTCCTGTTTATTTCACTTCTCCTTACCCGTATTCCGATAGTGGGTAAATACTTCAGAAGCATAAATACCATGGTTCATGAAGGCGGACATGCATTTATGACGCTTTTAGTCAGTGGGGAACTGATAGCCGTAAACTTGTTTGCTGATACTTCGGGGAATACAGTTACCAAATCAAAAAACAAATTCCTGCAGATACTGATTGCCTTGTCTGGTTATTTGATATCTGCCGGGTGTGGATATTTTTTCCTCTATTTACAATCAAAAGGATATTACCTGCATATTCTGTTTATTCTCGTAAGCCTAGCGCTTTTATTAATGGTTCTATCAATCCGGAATGCATACGGATTGTTCTGGGCCGGAACATTTACCCTGATTAATTTGTTATTAATATACTTTAATGAGCCAAACAGCATATATATAACAGCGGCGTTCTATTCGCTTATTGTTATGACCGATGCGGTGCTAAGTTCATTTATATTGCTTGTAATAAGCATCAAAACGCCAAAAAAAGCAGGAGACGCATCTAACCTCCAGAAATTCACCGGGATACCAGCTGTAGTATGGGCACTGGTATTCGTATTGTTCTCCTTACTGATGGCTTATTATTCAGTCATAAATTACTTCCCAACCTTTCATGGTATCCTTGGATAAAAACTTATAAAATGAATGAGCTGATTCAACCAATTCTGACCTACACAATACTATCTGCGGCAAGCGGATACGTGTTTTATTATTGCTATAAGGCACTATTTCCCATGAAAGAGGAAAACCTTCCCGGTTGTGGCCCAGGTTGTGGTTGCGATACTGTAAAAATGAAAAAAGATATCCTGGAAGCAAGGAAACTTAAAGGATTGTAATTATTCAGGTGGGATCCCTCCTACCTGCGGGCTTTATCAAGACGATTCAATCCTTGTGCGGCTTTGATATCATTTGTTTTTAGTTTCAGCACTTTTTCATAATCAATCCTTG
Source organism: Bacteroidales bacterium (assembly GCA_025350385.1). GTDB lineage: Bacteria > Bacteroidota > Bacteroidia > Bacteroidales > UBA4417 > UBA4417. Next base: position 5,032 of record JANXXZ010000331.1, on the reverse strand, counting down.
CTTTAGCAGGATCGCCAGCTAATTCATAACAATATCCCCTGTTATACCAGGCTTCAGTATATGTAGAATCTGATGCTATGGCTTTACTGAAGAAATCAGCTCCTACTGAATATTTCTGCATGTAAACGAGGTTCACGTATCCCGAATTATATAATGCAAGTTTGTTCGTTGGATTGAGTTTAAGCATTGAACCATAAATTTCAAGAGCTTTTTCCGGATGGCCATTTTCCTGGTACAACATTCCGAGGTTGTACATGGTTTCGAGACTGGTCGGGTTCACCTTGAGAGCACTGTTAAAATAATCTATTGCCATAAGTGGCTTGGTATCAGTATTGGCATATCCGAGATGCATCAAAGCATCATAGTGGTTTGGGTCACTCTGGACAGTCTGCCGGAATGAAGCGATTGCTTTTGCTGTTTCACCATTTTCGTCCAGGACAACGCCCTTTAAATAAAATGCATCGGCATTACGGGGATCAAGGTCAAAGACTTTCTGAACCGTTTCAGCACATTTCTCATAGTCTTTCATGACGAGGTAGAGCTTTGCCTTTTTGAGATAGGCATCCTTGTTGGCTGCATCGAGGGAAATCACTTTGTTCAGGACATCAAGTGCCTGCTGCGGCTTGCCCATAAGAACAAAAATACTTGAAAGAGTAAAATAAGGACGGGGATTATCAGGCTTCAATCCAATTGCTTTGTTGATATCGGCCAATGCATTGTTTAGCTGTTCATTCTTTAAATAATACTCAGCACGCTGAATATAGAGTGTAGGATTGTTTGCATTTTTATTGATACTTTCATTGATCGTTGAGAGTTCAGTATCTGTTTTTCCGCTCCCGGAATCAGGAATCCTGCTATCTTTCTGTTTGCAGGAAACTAAAGCAAGCGCAACTACCAAGAGAATCGTAAGTAGAAATTTATTTTTCATTTCACAAATTTGTAGTGCAAAAATATAAACTCCTTTCTTCTTTTCCTGAAGAAAGGAGTTTATGATCGAAAATTACGGGGTACTTACACTTTCAATGCCTCAATTACCTGTGCTTCAATTTCATCACAGAGTTCAGGATTATCGGCAAGCAGTTTCTTAAGGGAATCCCTGCCCTGTCCAAGCTTGGTTTCACCATAACTGAACCAGGACCCACTTTTCTTAATGATGTTTTTATCGACACCTATGTCAATAATTTCACCGTATTTGGAGATTCCTTCACCATAAATGATATCGAATTCGGCAAAGCGGAATGGAGGGGCGACCTTGTTTTTGACCACTTTTACCTTTACATGATTTCCTATCGCATTTTCTCCTTCCTTGATTTGGGTTTGCCTGCGTATGTCAAGCCGTACAGATGCATAGAACTTAAGAGCGTTCCCACCAGTAGTGGTTTCGGGATTGCCAAACATAACACCAATTTTCTCGCGCAGCTGGTTGATAAAAATGCAGCAACAGCCGGTCTTACTGATTGTTGAAGTTAGTTTTCTTAAGGCCTGCGACATCAGCCTTGCCTGCAAACCCATTTTCGAATCGCCCATTTCACCTTCAATTTCGCTTTTGGGAGTGAGCGCGGCAACTGAGTCAATTACCAGCACATCAATAGCTCCTGAACGGATAAGGTTATCGGCGATCTCCAGGGCTTGTTCTCCATTGTCAGGTTGTGAGATCAGCAAGTTTTCAATATCAACTCCAAGGTTTTTGGCATAAGTGCGGTCAAAGGCATGCTCAGCATCGATAAAGGCTGCGATTCCGCCAGTCTTCTGCGATTCAGCAATTACATGAAGAGCCAGAGTGGTTTTTCCTGATGATTCTGGACCATAAATCTCAACAACACGTCCTTTTGGCAATCCCCCGACTCCAAGGGCAGCATTCAGCCCGATAGAACCGGTAGAAATTGCCGGTGTATCATCAATTGCCTGATCGCCCAATTTCATAACTGTGCCTTTACCATAGGTTTTCTCAAGCTTATCGAGTGTGAGTTTCAGTGCACTAAGCTTATCGTTTTTATCGTCTCTGCTCATAATGTAAAAAATTAATACCATTTAGGAATTCCGACAAATATAGGCAGAATGGGACAAAAAAATCCGGCTGAAAGCCGGATAGTTCCATTTTTTTTTCAACAATCCGAGAAGAAGAAATTCCCGGATTACATTTTCAGCTCGTAAAATTAAGAAAGAATCTGCTTTGTATGGTTTTTCGTATCAACCTTGGTAAATATCTCTTTGATAGTACCATCTTCTGCAATCACAAATGTTGTACGAAGAACCCCATCGTAGCTTTTCCCAAGAAATTTCTTTGGACCCCATACTCCGTAAGACTGAATAATATGTTTATCAGGATCGGGCAGTAACGGGAAAGGAAGATCAAATTTTTCAGCAAATTTCTTATGCGATTTAAGATCATCGGGGCTTACTCCGATTACTTTATAACCCTGGGCCATGAGGTGGTCGTAGTTGTCCCTCAGATCACATGCTTCGGCTGTACATCCGGGGGTATCATCCTTCGGGTAAAAGTAAAGAACAACCTTGTTCCCTATCAGGCTGTCAAGGTTTATGAAATTTCCGTTCTGATCAGTACCTTCAAATTTCGGAGCTATATCTCCTACTTGCAGTGTTGCCATTTGACTTAATATTTATTTAAACTGTTTAAAAAAATGTGATAATAAATAAACAAGGAGAATCCAGTTTGGTTTATGTTGTAGGTGAAAAAAAATAATTGGTTTGCTGCTTATCCTGATAGTATTTACAAAAATCCTTCAAGCCACAGGCAGGGCAGTCGGGTTTCCGGGCCTGACAAACATGCCGTCCATGCAGTATTAGCCAATGATGGGCCCGGGGAATCAAATTTTCAGGAATATACTTAATAAGTTGCATTTCTGTTTCATAAGGGGTTTTGGCATTTGTTGACAAACCTATCCGGGCCGCGACCCGGAAAACATGTGTATCCACTGCCATTGCAGGTTTATTATAAACAACGGAAGCAATAACGTTTGCTGTTTTACGTCCAACTCCAGGTAACTTTTGAAGTTCATCAATATCAGATGGCATTATTCCGTTGAATTCGCTAATTAAACCTTTAGCCATTCCTATCAGGTTTTTAGTCTTATTGTTCGGATATGAACAGCTTTTTATCAACCCGAAAACTTCTTCCTGTCCGGCCTCAGCCAGTGTTTCTGCATCAGGAAATTTAGCAAAGAAAGGTGGAGTTATCATATTAACCCTTTTATCAGTGCATTGTGCTGAAAGTATAACAGCAACAAGTAACTCATAAGGCGACCCATAGTGTAATTCTGTTTCTGCCTCCGGCATATTCTCCAGAAAGTAATTTATAAAGTTATGGAATCGCTCCGGTTTTGTAAGCCTGTTAAACATGTGGATAGATTTGCTTAAAAGTACTAAATTAATCTGGACAAAAAAAACCCGCTTTATAGCGGGCTATGGAGTTATTTTTACACTAATTCAGGATTAAGTAACACGATCCTGATGATTCAGTTTTTATCACCTGTAAAGCCATTGAATACCTTATGAGCATTTTCATTGAATCTGCTTCAGGTACCTGAAACAGTTCCTTATGCTTTTCCCGGTTTGCCTGGCTTTTGGTGAGAACATTTTCGAGAGTAACGGGTTTTGTCATGAACATGGTATTTGTTTATAATATACCACATTAACGACATTTTATTATCCAATATTGCAACCCAATAATAATTTTTTCTGGAAGTTCCCGATTCTACACTGTAAGAATTATTTCCTTGCGATCAATCATTTTCCGGAGATTGATCAGCGCGTAACGCATACGGCCGAGTGCTGTATTGATGCTCACATCGGTTTGTTCGGCTATATCTTTGAAACTCATATCAGCATAGTGCCTCATCATTAGCACTTCGCGCTGTTCGTCGGGAAGGTAATTGATAAGCCTTCGTACATCTTCATGAATCTGATCAACAATGATGCGGTCCTCAATGGAATCATCGATAATACGCAGATTGTCAAAAACATCCCCGTCATCCGGATTATTATCAATAACCGGAATCCGTTTTGATTTGCGGTAAAAATCGATAACCAGGTTATGCGCAATACGCATGACCCATTGAATAAATTTACCCTCTTCCTTATAGGTACCTGAACGTAAGGTATTAATAACCTTGATAAAGGTATCCTGAAAAATGTCATCAGCAAGATGTCGATCCCTGACAACTAAAAGGATGTAAGAAAACACTTTTTGTTTATGACGGCAAATAAGGACCTCGAGGCTTTTGTGATTACCGGACAGATAATCGCTTATTAGCTCCTGATCGCTAACAAAGGGGGCTTCCATCGCTCCTGGATTAGTTAGTAAAGGTTGAGTCTAAAAGCGTAGAAATCTGTCGATAAGGGCCCTCCTATTTGTTAATTTCCCGCCACCATGCAGGAAATAGTTTGGATTAATTATTTCTTGAAACTGTTACGTTGTGCAAATATAGAGTAATTATTATTAAACTTCTAAGAATATATTTAATTTGTTTGATTGTTTATAGCTAAATCATTGAAAAGGTAATAGTTAAAAGTGAATATTTTTTGACATTTTTTATTAATGTTGTTCAAAACGACCGATTTTGAATGCAATAATTAAAAATGAGTAGGAATATCCACCGGTAAAAACAAAACTCAAGCAGGTATTGAGTAGATTTGCAGCGTTATACATTAATTGATATAGCTCTAGGTCATTATGCGATAACCTATTCATTTAATGTACTTTATATCAAATCTATTCTAATGCTTCCATACGATATCGACCAGCTTGATCCTAAAAAATTCATTCTCATCAAAGGTGCCAGGGTTAATAATCTTAAAAACCTTACTGTCGCCATTCCCCGGAATAAACTTGTCGTCATCACTGGATTGTCAGGATCAGGAAAGTCGTCCCTGGCATTTGACACACTTTATGCGGATGGTCAACGCAGGTATGTGGAAAGCCTTAGTGCCTATGCCCGTCAGTTCCTTGGTAGGATGAGCAAGCCGGAAGTGGAATATATTAAGGGAATTGCTCCTGACATTGCCATTGAAC
>JANXXZ010000297.1 GCA_025350385.1 Bacteroidales bacterium | reverse complement strand
GCCTTTAAAGGTGCGGCATGGGCGCTGGCAGATATCCAGGTCGAACATCTGGCGCATGCTTACAATGGGGCTGTAATAGGTGTACCCTTTGCCCTGTAATTCAGGAGCAAGTTCTGAAGCTGCCTTATCTTTTGGTTTGGAAGTAATAGCACCAAAAAGAGCTATTTTGTGTTTCTTCAGCAGCTCGATAGTGCGGTCGGGGAAAGGATTACCTTCCTTACACCAGAATTCCCAGCCGATGTCGCCATGAACGTATTCAGCATCAAAACCTGCAGCATCCAGCACGCGGATTGCTTCCTGAAGCACTACTTTCCCGATGCCATCACCCGGCATCGCAATAATTGTTCTTTTTGCCATAAATAATAATTTTTGTTTGTTGTTATCCTATTCACAATAGTTGGTCAAAATTAGAATTTCGGCACAACATAGCAAGGCCTTTCTGAAAAAAATGTCATTCGGCTTTTATGACCGGAATTTGTACTTTTGCAAGCCTTTTCCGACAAACTGTAGCGAAAGGGGTCTGAATTGAATACGGATCAATGAAGCAAGAAAATCTGGAAAATACGATTAAACATTCCCTCTTTGGGGTTGTTGCGGAAGCAGCCGGCAATTTGAATTCGGATGCTTTTGTTATCGGTGGTTTTGTCCGCGATACAATCCTTGAACGCCCTTGTAAGGATGTGGATATTGTTACCTCTGGCAACGGCATTCTACTGGCTGAAGAATCGGCTAGGTTGCTGGGGGTAAAGAAGGTTTCCGTTTTTAAGACATTCGGGACTGCTATGTTTATGTACAAGGAATGGCAGGTTGAGTTTGTGGGAGCGCGCAAAGAATCCTACTCAAGCGATTCGCGAAACCCCGCTGTAGAACCTGGAAGTATTGAAGACGACCAGAAAAGGCGCGATTTTACAATCAATGCCATGGCTATCAGCCTCAACAGTAATAATTTAGGTAGCCTGGTCGATCCGTTTAAAGGGGTAGAAGATCTTACAAAAAAGATTATACGTACCCCGCTCGATCCTGACATCACTTTTACTGATGACCCATTGCGCATGATGCGTGCTATCCGGTTTGCCACCCAGCTGGATTTTGATATTTACCCCGAAACCTTTACAGCTATCCAACGAAATGCTGAGCGTATCAAAATCATCTCCAAAGAGCGCATTACGGAGGAGATGAATAAGATCATCATGACTCACAAGCCTTCTGTAGGTTTCCGGTTACTGGATGCATCCGGAATCCTTGAGCTGATTTTTCCGCAGTTTGTTGCCCTCAAAGGCGCCGAATATATTGACGGGAAAGGGCATAAGGATAATTTCTATCACACCCTTGAAGTCCTTGACCGGATTGTGCCTAATACCGATAATCTCTGGCTGCGCTGGTCAGCAATCCTTCATGATATTGCAAAGCCTGCCACGAAGCGCTTTGAAACCGAAACCGGTTGGACCTTTCACGGGCATGAATTCAAGGGAATGAAAATGATCCCCTCCATTTTTGCCCAGATGAAATTGCCGCTCAATGAAAAACTGAAGTATGTGCAGAAAATGGTTCAATTACATCTCCGGCCTGTTGTTCTTTCTGAAGACCTTGTTACGGATTCAGCAGTGCGTCGGTTGCTTTTTGACGCAGGTGATGGTATTGACGACCTGATGACCCTTTGTGAAGCCGATATCACGTCGAAGAACCCTGACAAGGTTAAAAGGTACATGAAAAACTTCGAACTGGTCCGCCGGAAATTGAAAGAAATTGAAGAGAAGGACCGTATGCGCAACTGGCAACCGCCGGTTACAGGAGAACTGATCATGCAAACCTTCGGTATCGGGCCCGGCAGGGGAATCGGAATAATCAAGACAGCGATCCGTGAAGCAATTCTTGATGGAATAATCCATAATGAATTTGATGAAGCTTATCAAATGATGATTGATGAAGGAAAAAAAATGGGCTTTTTTCCTGTAGTTCAACACGTTGATACAAACCTGCCCGATAAGAATGAAACATCAGGATAGTTTTACGGAAAATATTGTAATTTTACACTATCAAACACCTTAAACATCGCAATTATGCAAGCTTACCGTTTCAGGCTGTTGTACGATGAGCAGGAGGATTTCCTCCGCGACATCGAAATCAAACCAGGCCAGACTTTCAAGGACTTCCACGACATTATCCAATCCTCAGTCGGAATTGAGGGCCAGGAACTTGCTTCTTTCTTCGTATGCGACCGGCTGTGGAACAAAGAAAAGGAAATTACGCTGATCAATATGCTGGATACCACGGCAGCCCCGGAGATAGTAGCTGAGGATGACACCCCGGTAAAGATTCCCATACCGGTTGCAGTAATGGATGAGGTAAAAATACGAGATGTGATAGAAGATCCACATCAACGCTTTCTTTATGAATATGATTTTTTGCATCCACGCACATTCTTCATAGAGCTGCTTCGTATCCTTGATGCCGACCCGAAACAGACCTATCCTATCTGTACTAAGAAGGAAGGTACTTTGGCGGTTGCCGTTGTGCCAAATTATGAATCCTTCCTTGATGATCCGGACGAGGATGCCATGCTCACCGAATTGAATGAACTCATTAAGGATGGCGATATGGAAGAAGAAGTGGATGAGAATTTTACCACCGAACCTGAATGGTAAACTGCTTAAAATTTTTGCGGGTTAATCTGCTTTCCATCTGCATTCACAAATACTATTCTTTAAGGATTATCCAGATTCAAAGTTGGTTCATTGTAATTAACCTGATTTTGTTACGTTGAGAACCAGTTCTCCTGCACATGGCAGCAGTAGTGGAACGTCTCGTACACCATGTAGTGCCCGATCATCGTGACGAACACGACGTAGCCGGCATTGACGTCGATGGCCCACGCGGCGAGGCTGCCGAAGATCGAGCCCGCGACCCCGAGGACC
>JANXXZ010000272.1 GCA_025350385.1 Bacteroidales bacterium | reverse complement strand
GTCTTGAAACTACAGTTGTAAGAACATTGGCAAGCTGAGCAGCTTCCTTAGTCATGTGTATTGCACCTGAATCGACACTTGTACCCTGCTGATTGAGTGGAATTAAATCCATTCCACAAATAGGACATTTGCCTGGTTCGTGCATACGTATCTGCGGGTGCATGGCACAAGTCCAAATGGTACCTTTAGCAGCCTCGGTGGCATGATCGTGTTTATCTTCAGTTTTACCCGGGGAGTGAAAGAACAGCCAGCCAAGAAAGAATCCTCCAATTAATATAATGCTAAAACGGAGGTATTTGTTAGAAAATATTTTTTTCATTGTTGTATTGGATTAATGTTACTGAATTTGCGAAAATGCCATTAGTCTTTGAAGCCAGGCAACTGAAGTATTGTAGTCCGCAATTGCTTCCATCTGTTTGTATTCGTAATCGAGAGTTTGTTGACGGACACGCAGAATATCAGTAAGATCTACGCCAGAAGAAGCAAAGCTTCTCAACATGATTTCGAGTGATTTTGAAGCTAAATGATTTTGATCGGCATACAGTTTAATACGGCGCTTCGCATCCTGATTCAATTGTATGGCCTGGTAATATTCGGTTTTAAGTCCGTTAGCCGTAGCTTTGTAATTTTGAGCAGTTGCTGATTTTAACAAATCGGCTTCAGCCTTCATCGCATTGTATTTTTTACGGTAAATAGGCAAGGTAGCCGTAACCATTGGCATAATCATATCTTTACCGTTCATAGAGGACGAGGACATAGGGTTTTGCTGCACCACCGTGTAATTGAGACCAAAGCCGACCATTGGATAGCCCATTTTTGTAACCATTTGTTTACGGGCTTCTAGCGATTGCTGTTCAAACTGTAGCATACTGAGCATAGGATTGTTTCTCAATGTAGTGTCAGAAAGCGCAAGTAAAGAAAGTTGAAAGTTATCGGCAATTAATGTATCAGGCAAAGTGACCGGAGATTCGGATGGTCTGTTTAAATAGCTGTTAAATTGGGCTGCAAGTGTGTTTAACTGGTTTTTTAAGAGTTCGATACTGTTTTGAACATCACTTATTTCAATCTGTATCCTATACACATCCGTGAGCCCGGAACTGCTTGACAAAGATCCCATTGAATTACCCGGCATGGCCGAGGAAGAGGGGCTGGAAACTGAACTGGCTGAATTTCCCGAACTACCACCCATGCTATTCATTCCGGAAGAGCCAGAGGAAGGCGACAGAGAAGATACAGAAGAAGGTGTATTGCCAAAAGAGGAAGGGTTATTTGCTGAAGGACCGGCTTTAAACCTGACAATAGCTAATCTTTCGATGGTTTGCAGTATTTCGATGTTCTTCTGAGAAATCCTGATATTCTGCCTGACCTTATGCATATCGTACCATGAGCGTTGTACGTCGAGAAATACCTGCAATTTGGCATCACGAAACGATTCGAACTTAGCATTTGCCATCAGGCTCATTTCGTCTTTCGCATTTTTAAGCACGCCAAACCAGGGGAACATCTGCATAAGCTGAATGTCAGCCACCTGATTACCAGCAACAAGCTCCATAGGTTTGAGGAAGACACCCACATTTAAATTAGGATCGGGTAAGCTGCCAACCTGCGGGACTTTTTGCATAGCAGCCTGATATTCGTAGTAACGCTGAAGTACAGTCGGGTTGTTTTTGGCAGCAATTTCGAGATAATAGTACAGTGAATCAGTTTGTTGCTGACAGTTACCCCAAAACCAACTACCAAGGGCAAGGATTGTGATAACTATTTTTTTAAATGCTTGCGTTTTCATCATTATCCTGATTGAAAGTAGATTGAATTGCCAATCTGTTAAGACGTGTAACGGTCCTTTCTCTCCACATAGCCTGAAATAAGGGAACTACATAAACGGTCATTACCTGTATTACCATACCTCCAAACATGGGTATAGCCATAGGGATCATAATGTCGGAACCTTTTCCATTGGAAGATAAGACAGGGAGCAATGCTATAACCGCAACTGCTGTTGTCATCATGGCGGGACGTACACGCTTCATGCCGGCGGTTACAACAGCCTCACGCACATCGTGGACAGTTGAAGGATGGCGGTCTTCGAATACCTGGTGAATGTAAGTGCCCATAATAACCCCGTCGTTGGTAGCAATACCAAATAAGGCTATGAAACCAACCCAGACCGCCACACTAAGATTTATGGTGTGCATCTGGAACATGTCGCGAAGATTGATACCGGCTACGGAAAAATTCATAAACCAGCCCTGACCATAAAGCCAAAGCATTATAAAGCCACCGGCAAAAGCAACGAAAACGCCAGAGAAATGGATAAATGATGCGGTAACTGTACGGAACTGGAAGTACAGCAGCAGCAGAATCAATAGCAAGCTAATTGGTATTACAATTGCCAGTCGTTTGGTTGCCCTGAGCTGATTTTCGTAATTACCGGCGAACTTATAAGATACTCCATCCTGTAATTTGAGAGAACCGGAACTTAATTTGTCATTCAGGATTTTTTCTGCCTCCTGAACCACATCAACCTCAGCTTTCCCTTCGTTTTTATCGAAAATAACATATCCATTCAGGAACGTATTCTCACTACGGATCATCTGAGCACCGCGGGTATAATCAATATCAGCTATTTCGCTTAACGGGACCTGAACACCATTCATGGCAGGTATAAGGATACGTTTAAGATCGTCAGGGTTATCGCGGAGTTCACGGGCATAGCGCACTCTTAAAGGGAAACGTTCACGGCCCTCAACTGACGAGGATAATGCCATACCGCCAACCGCAACCTGCAGTACCTCCTGAACATCGCTGACACTCATTCCATACCTGGCCATTGCTTCGCGGTTGAGTTTGATTTCGATATAGGGAGCACCAACGGCACGATCGTAGAAAACAGAAGAAGCCTTGATAGATGGGACATCTTTGAGTGCCTGTTCAAGTTGCATTC
>JANXXZ010000270.1 GCA_025350385.1 Bacteroidales bacterium | reverse complement strand
TGGAAAGGATTCCGCAGAGGCGATGCAGGAGTCCATTCAAAACAGGCATTGGTACTGGTAAATTATGGAAATGCAACCGGGGAGGAAATTGTTACACTTGCAGAAGAAATCCAGCAGTCAGTGCTGGAAAAATTTGATGTTTTGCTTGATATTGAAGTGAATATTCTTTAAGACTAATAATTAATTCATTGATTATTTGTGATTTTTGCTGAATCTTTCTCTCAGCTGCATCATCGGCTTTTCAAAGAAGGTGTATAGCAAATATGAAAAGGTGAATGTGAGTACCCAATAAATTGCATAACGTATCACACTTATCATCAACTGGTTAGTTGTGAACGAAACGATGGCTCCTTTGAGTGCAGGAATAATTGTTATTTGAACCAGGGAAAAATTTACAAGGTACATGCTGTAGGAAACTATGCTCACGAATGTGAGAAACCGGAATATTAACCCTCTCCCTGTTTTGAGCTGGCTTAATGCAGGTAACAGCATGAGTGTAGCCACTGAAGTCATAGTTAGGGAGAAATAGTTATTGAAAAACATATCCTGTCCCCACAGCGTTTCATGAATCCTGGGATAGAACAGCAGTACTATCCCGAAAGCAAAAAACGGTTTCTTCCATTTCAGCCAGGAGTCCTTTTTATAAACACTCATCCAGGCTCCCAGGAATCCGTACATTATACTGTCAAGGCGGGTAATTACCAATTTCCGCTGGTAGTTATCCCAGCTGTCAAAATCGACAAACTGGAAATGGATGGCCCTGAAAATTCTAATTAGGGTGATAGCTATTATAATGCTGATTACCCATACCAGCACGATATGGTTCCTGTTTCCTTTCCCAGGTTTGAATGAGATAAATAATCCGAAAGGAATTAACAGATAAAACCATTCCTCAATGGATAAGCTCCAAGCTTCCTGGAAGAAGGCGGGATGCGGCGATGCAAAATTCTGGTAAAAGAAGAAATAGGAATAGAGGTTTGACGGAAGCCACTTCCCGGTATAAAATGCCAGCGCAATCAGTAAAATCAGGATGAAAAAGTAATTGGGTAGTGTTCTAAACCATCGTCTAACCCAGAATTGGAAAAGGTTTACGATATTAAATTCAGTTGAATTTATTATCCTGATCAGGATGCCACCTATTAGGAATCCACTCAGGACGAAAAAGAGGGTAACTCCATCGAGCGATAAGAAATTGTATGCTTTTTCATTCACATGATCCACTACCAGAAAAAAGCTATGGGAATAGATAACCGATAAGATAGCAACTGCCCTCAGGATATCAAGCCCATAAACCCGGTTTGCTTTGTCCACGTTAGTTCAACAAGATAATTAAGAAAAGGAATAAATCGTGATTATCATTGGGTCGCGCGTTCAATGGTATCCCAAAGTTTACCTGCCGTAGCTTGCCACGAAAAAAGTTCTCCCTGTTTACGCCCTTTTGTAATCAACTGTTTACGAAATACCGGGTCATTTGCGATACAAATCATGGCCGACGAAATGGATTCAACTGAGAACGGATCTACCAGTAAGGCAGCATCACCGGCAACCTCAGGCATTGAGGTAATATTTGATGTAATTACTGGTGTATCGGAGCAAAAAGCTTCCAGTATCGGTATCCCGAAACCTTCAAAATAGGAAACATAAGTCAAAGCCAGGGCCGAAGCCAATAATCCTGATAAATCATGGTCGCTTACCCGGCCAGTAAAAATAACGTCCTCCCGATGTTTCATGGTCTCATAAGTAACCCTGATTTCATTGGTCCACCACATTTTAGCCCCGGCAATTACAAGTTTGGTGTTCCGTTGGTCAGCGACTTTAAACCGGTCGAAAGCTTTAAAAAGGTTAGTCAGGTTCTTTCTTGGATGGAGAGAACCTATAAAAAAGAAATAGCTGGAATTAGAGGAATATTTCTTCCGCACTTCTTTCTTTTCCTCTTCGGATAATGGTTTGAAGTTATTACTCGATCCATTGTTAACTACGTCAATTTTATCGGCCGATACATGGTATCGCTGAATAATATCTTGTTTTGAAAATTGCGATACGGTCGCCAGCCTGGTTGCTTTCCGGGCAAATTTCGGAAACATGCGCTGATAATAAATTCGTTCAGCCCAGGGAATATCGTCAGGGAATTGCTCGAAATTCAGATCGTGGATTACGGCAACCGACGGAATATTTGATCTCAGCGACAGGTATCCGTCGGGCGAGAGAAATAAATCAGGTTTGTGACGGTTAAATAAAATCGGTAATGAAATCTCGAACCAGGCAAGAAAAAGCAACGGGTGCCTGGCAGGCGGTGGAACTATGATAGGGGTGATATTATCTGAAAAAATGAAACTCTCATGAAATTTACGGTCAAAAATAAACAGAAACTGATGTTCAGGATGGTTGTTTGTAATATGTTTCAGCGTTTCACAGGCAAAACGTCCGATGCCATCCATTTGTTCATGAAGCAACAGGCGGGTATTTACTGCAATTTTCAACGTATCATTTTTTTACAAAAATAGTTTTTTAATTTTCTAAAGCCTGACATAATCTTACTTGTAATATCAATGCAGGAATTCCTTTCGTTTATTTTTGCTGATTATTGCCGGAAATGGTTAATTTTGAGCACCAGAATTAAAACTATTCATTAAATTTAATCTTCAGCGCTTTACCAATGCAGCGCAAATTCCTTACTAATCTTTCATTATTACTCTTCCTGAACTTCCTGGTGAAGCCTTTCTGGATCTTCGGAATTGACCGTACTGTTCAGAATATTGTGGGGTCAGCAGAATATGGCTGGTATTCATCTATTCTAAGTTTTACTTTTTTATTCAATATTCTTCTCGATTTTGGAATCACCAATTTTAATAATAAGAATATTGCCCAGAATAACCATCTCCTGAACAAGCATTTTTCCGGAATTGTTGTATTCAAGTTCATACTGGCAATTCTTTATGTAATTGTAACACTCACTGCCGGGCTTCTCTGGGGATACGATTCAAGGCAGATGTATTTCATCCTTATACTGGGGATAAACCAGTTTCTCCTTTCTTTCATACAATATTTGCGGTCAAATATTTCAGGCCTCCTGCTGTTTAAAACGGACAGTGTTATTTCAGTTCTCGACAGATTATTAATGATCCTGATATGTGGTGTGCTATTATGGGGTGGGGTCAGCCATCAGAATTTTAAAATAGAATGGTTTGTTTACGCGCAAACAACAGCTTACCTGATCACTGCTTTTGTCGCTCTTATCATTGTAATGAAGAAAGCTGCATTTAAGCGCTTGCACTGGAATATTTCCTTTTTTGTTCTGATCATCAAGCAAAGCTATCCATTCGCTGTATTAGTTTTACTGATGACTTTCTATAACAGGATTGACTCTGTTATGCTTGAACGAATGCTCGATGGTGAAACAGGTGATATCCAGGCCGGGATTTATGCATCTGCTTATCGCCTGCTTGATGCCATAAATATGATTGCTGTGCTGTTTGCAGTAATTCTGTTACCTATGTTTGCAAGGCTTATCAAGGATAAATTACCGGTTGAAAGTCTGGTAAAACTTTCATTCACTCTTCTTTATACCGTTTCAATTATATTATCATTTGGCTTGTGCTTTTACAATCATGAATTCATGGATCTGCTTTATGTGAAGCATGTCGACGATTCAGCTGCTGTTTTCAAGTTGCTGATAATTGGTTTTATCCCAATATCTTCAACCTATATTTTTGGAACTCTTCTTACTGCAAACGGAAACCTGAGATGGCTGAATACTATCGCGTTTACAGGGATGATTATCAATATTTCACTCAATTATTTTCTTATTCCACACTATTTAGCTTTAGGTTCGGCTTATGCAAGTCTGATCACGCAGTCGTTTACAGCTATTTTACAGGTAATTATGGTTCAACGTCTCTTCCGTTTTACCTTAAACAAAAGATACCTGTTTAGTATATTCTTTTTCTCGGCTGGTGTTTTGGCTATAGCATTTTTGGCAACAATTTCAGGCTTGCAATGGAAGCAAGGATTCTTTATCACTTTACTCGCTTCATTTTTATTAGCCATAGCTTTAAAATTGATTGATTTCAGAGCAATTTCAGGACTTCTTCGGAATAACCGTCAGATGGAATAATTCATCATCCACCGAACCATTTGTATTTTCGTTTTATATTCCTAATTTTGCGGCTATTCTAAA
>JANXXZ010000267.1 GCA_025350385.1 Bacteroidales bacterium | reverse complement strand
TCTACTCATTTTGCAGATTCTGCATCGGGATTCCCCGGTCGTGATTACTATGATTATAAACTGACATTTGCCCCGAACCTTCTTTCAATCACCAATATGTTCAGGTATTGTTTCACAAACGGTGAATTCAGGTATAATGTGAGCGCCGGTATTTATAACAGTTTTGTGATCTCACCCGTAAACCGGAAAACCATCGATCATGCGGTTAACGGAGTGTTAAGTACAACACAGGAAGATGCTGTCCCCAACTATGCCGTGCATGGTTTAATGATCACAGTTGGAACAGGCATTACCTATAAATATATTGGACTGGAATTGCGTTTTGATCCTGGCCGGAATTATACCAAGCAGATTGATTATTCGGTGTATAGTCCCACATTCTCGGCCATGCTCCAGGTGAGGTTTAATCCGTGAGTTGGCGAGTGGGATAGAGGACGGGAGAGCGGGAGGGCGAGAGAGCGGGATGTCAATTGGGCGAAATGGCGAAAACGGGAACTACACAACTTCCGGAGGTTACTTTTTCATTTTTGATTAAGTGATATATGTTATTCATTATCTGTCGGTTAATTGATTAACACCAAACATAAAATGATAAATGATTAAGTATCCGGGACTTATGCTCCTTTAACATTTTTCATTAAGTGTTATATGTTATTCATTATCTGCCGGTTAAGAGTTTAACATTAAACATAGAATGATTAAGTGACCAAGACTTAAAATAAGACCACGCTCCGGATATCAATCTATTTTGTTAATATCCGGATCAACTTAACACCATGCGGTGGTATCTCAGTTTCAAACCG
This sequence comes from Bacteroidales bacterium, assembly GCA_025350385.1. Classification (GTDB taxonomy): domain Bacteria; phylum Bacteroidota; class Bacteroidia; order Bacteroidales; family UBA4417; genus UBA4417. The sequence goes on along the minus strand of JANXXZ010000267.1, from coordinate 11,604 downwards.
CTCCTGGTAAACCCCGATATCTTCCTGTTTCCAAACATCACGAAGCGTTTGTTTCCCGGTAATTCCAAGGTCGCTCCATTTCAATACAATCTTCCCTGAAAACATTCCCCGGTTGAATAACCCGACAGCTTTGGAACCGTCTTCGAGATCTTTAACCCAAATTTCCATATTTTCCAACTGAACCAATCTTCCAGCCTGTTTCCCCAGGATATCCTGGTTTATGTCCAGGACTTCATCATTTGTAAGCAGTCCGTAAGTGAATTCATCCAGTTGCGTCATGTCGCAGCCAATAAGCAGGGGGGAAGCAAGCAATGCCCAGAGGGAAATGTGGGTATACTGCTCATTGGGAGAAAGCCTGGTCGGATGCAGTTCGGGTCCCCAGCCTACCATACCTACCACCAGCATATCCGGGTCATTCCAATGACCCGGCCCGGCATATTTTTCATGACCGGCCTGGCTGAAACCAATCCCATCCATGCTTGACCAGTCATCTGATATGTCACCTGTTGTGCGCCAGCAGTTTCCTCCTACTTCGGCGCCCCATTTCCATACGTCACCCATTCCATACTGGCAGAGACTGTAAACAATGTCACGGTCAGCCTTGTCGAGGGCTTGATGCATCACTACATACGGTTTCTTCAGTTCTGGCAGACTATGGTCTTTTGCTATACGTTCGTAATCGCACCAGTCATATTTAAGGTAATCGAATCCCCAGTCGGCAAACTGTTTCGCATCAGCTTCCTCATGCTGGTAGCATGCCGTGTATCCTGCGCAAGTTTTTGGCCCCGGGCCGGAATAGATCCCGATCTTCAATCCTTTCTGGTGTACATAATCTGTGAGACTCTTAACATCTTTGAATTTCTTATTTACATTCATATTTCCCTTGTCATCCCTGGTTTTACCACCGAGCACAGGATCATTGCTTTCGGGCTGAACCATCCAGCAGTCGTCAATATTAATATAACTCCAGCCATGATCGGCCAGTCCGCTGTTTATCATGGCATCAGCCGCTGATTTAACCTTATCCTGGTCGATAGCGCAGGCAAAACAATTCCAGCTGTTCCAGCCCAGCGGCGGGGTTAGGGCGATTTCATCGCCGACTACAATGGTAAATTTACGGCTGGATTTTTCAAGCTTATTTGATGCTGTCAGAAGTATTTCGTAACGGCCTGGTTTCGATACCTTCCCGCTGATAACTCCTGTGTTTAAGTTAAGTTTGAGGCCTTCTGGCAGGTCGGATACGGTGTAGTTCATAGGTCGTTGCCCTGTTACAGGGATTTTGTACAGGAAATCGTGACCGGGTCTTACCCCATAAATCTTAGGTCCGTTAATTTTAGGTGTCAGGGGTGCCTTGGGAGTGAGTACGATTGCTTCTTCCATTTTCCGGTTCACTGTAACCGGTTTATCTCCCGAAACAAGGAAATAAGCATTGGCCCAGTCAGCATGGTCGTAACTGATCCCGTCGGATGTGCCTTCAACCAGAAGGATCAGGGTATCAATACCGCTTACATTGATATTGAATTTTTCAACCGGCTCACCTGATTTTAAGATACTGCTTTTCCACAACTGTTGACGGGCGCCGTAAATACTGAAGATCACGGTTCCGGTTGAGAGTTTTTCCTCATCATCTATTCCTATCGTTGCGCTGAATCGCTGGGATCCTTTATTTAGCCTGATATACAATATGCTGTTGGCATGAGTTCCAAAGCCTTTGGCATATTGAACACCATCCAGAGTAATGGGGTGGCCCATACAGGAAACATTGGTGCCGGGAGTTCCCCAGCCAAGGGTCGCCTTGCTGAGGTCGAGGGACGAAAGCCAGACGGTGTCCTGGGTTTGAGCTACGGTTGTAAATTCAGAGCCAAGAATGAATGTAATGGCGACAAAGAACTTCAGGTAAAACTGTTTCATAATTGTTTGGATTAAGAGGGAATGTTATTATTGATCTCTTCAAACTGGTAAAATCAATAGAATTGTTTTAAGATTTCAGGATGTTCAAGATAAACCTTAAGGATCAGTTCCCCGAATAACGTATTAGCCCATGCAAACCAGTTACGTGTGTAATCATCCGGGTTGTCCTTGTTGAAGGATTCATGCATAAAGCCTTTCCCTGCATGGGTGGTTTTGAGTGTTTGCAGGATGGATTTAATTTCTTCGGGCTGGGAACTGGTTAGTGCCTGCATTGTTAACGCAATCGGCCAGATCTTGTCGACCAGTGTATGCGGGCTGCCAATGCCTTTTGCTGCTTTCCCGCTGAAATACCAGGGATTATCATGGCTGAGTAAAAACCGCCTCGTGTTGGAATAAATTTCGTTTGTTGATTCCATGCAACCCAGGTAGGGCAACGAAAGCAGGCTGGGAACATTGGCATCGTCCATGAACAGTTGGTTCCCGTAACCATCCACTTCGTAAGCCAGGATTTTACCATAGTTCAGATGAGTTGTAACCGCATATTGGTTGAGTGCTGTTTCCACTTCATCAGCCAGTTGATGGCATTTTGCGGCGAATTCAAGGTTCAGGGTCACTTTTTCACTGATTTCGGCCAGATGCCGGAGCGATTGTACCGCAAAAAAGTTAGATGGAACCAGGTAAAGGTAGGTGGTGGCATCATCGGCTGGGCGGAAGGTTGAGCAGATCAGCCCTACAGGTTTTACTGGATTACCATAGCCGTTTCCAGGCACGGTATCGGTCTGCCAGGCGGTTACCCGTTTGAATGAATACGGACCACGGTTTTCCTTTCGCTGCTGTTCAATAAAAGTCGTATACACAAGTTCCATTGCCTTTTGCCATTCTGCATCAAAAATGGAGGTGTCGCCGGTAGTTTTCCAGAAGCCGTGTGCCAGCCTTATCGGATAGCAAAGTGAATCTATTTCCCATTTACGTTCATGAAGTCCGGGTTTCATCTCGGTGAGGTCCGATTTCCAGCCGCTGATCTCATCGCCGTACATAAATGCATTGGCATAAGGATCGAGTTGAATGCATTTTACCTGCCGGTTAATAACACCGGCTATGAGGTTCTTTAATTCAGGATCCTCATTCACCAGGGGCAGGTAAGGCCATACCTGGGCCGAGGAATCCCTGAGCCACATTGCCCTTATATCGCCGGTAATAACGAAGGTATCGGATTTGCCATCAATCATGCTATGCATAACTGTGGTATCGAGTGTATTTGGGAAACAATTTTCGAAAAGCCAGGCAAGTTCCGGGTCGTTAATGGCAGCTTTCACCTCGGTAATCTTTGCTTCAACTGCTTTACTTACGAAATTCCTTTTTTCAGGCACAGGCCGGTTACTTATGTATTTTTCTCCAGCCGGAAATATAGCACCTATTGAAAATTTTGATAAGGTCAGCCCGGCCAGACCAACTCCTGTGGATGCGATGAATTTTCGACGTGTTACCATAAATAAATATGAATTGGTGATTTCATTTCAGAAGGACAAACTCATTTACTGACAATGCGGGATTTGCCTTAATTATAGGATTATGTTCATTGCCATTCCTCTGCGTCTTTGTGTTTATTTTACCTTTCTAGCTTTTTCCCGACCTCAGTCCTGATCTTATCCATATCTATCATCATCCTGGCTACAATGCCAGCCCAAATATAGGTTTTATTCCAGCCTGCCTGCCGGTTGTCAGGAGAGTAAAATTCCCAGAAAGTATGATCATTTTTCAGATGCCAGGTCATCTGGTCAATTACTTTATCACCGAGTTGAAGTGCCATCGGGTAATAACCATAATCAATCAGTCCGCGGAACAAAAGGTATTGCCACTGCACCCAAACCGGGCCGTTCCAGTATCCCATCGGGTTGTAGTAGCTGTCTTTGGCCGAAAGGGTTGGAATTCCATAGGGCCGCCAGAATTCTTCTGCATTCGACATAGTTTGAACCAGTGCCTGTGCCTGTTCTTTGTTGCACATATTTGCCCATAGGGGTAGAAAGCCAATGATTTCCTTTATTTTCAGGTCATTGGGGCTGATGAATGTAAACCCATTGGTTGATAAAAGCGTGTTATAATAAAACTTTGTTTCAGGATCCCAAAGCTGCTTATTCATTTTAGTCGCCAATTTGGCAGCGGTATTGAGCCAGGTGCTTATATCAGGCCCTAATTTCAGTTCCTTGGCCATCATCGAAAGGGAAATTGCTTCCATCACCATCATACTGTTCAGGTCGGGGCCTTCCAGGTTTTCGGGTTTGCTCACCTTGTCCCACACGGCTACATCCCCGTCGCGGACTGATTCCAGGGTAGCATCACCACCCCATTCGTAAAGACCGTCCTGATCCTTATCACGGTTGAAAGTGAACCATTTATACAACTTTCGCCCGCTGTCGTACGCCTGTTGCAGGAAAACCTTGTCCCTGGTCACTTTGTAGATTTCAAGGTTGGTATAACTGAACCAGGGTGCCGAGGATGTTTTCATACCATTCGTTTCAATGGTTTCGTCCAGGTATGGACCCGTACGGTAGTTAATGTATCCGTCTTTTTGCTGCCGGTCCATAAAAACACGCTGTGAATTCATGGCGCCTTGAGGATCCATATATACGTAAGCCAGCATCGAAAGGCTTTCGTGGAATACCTGTCCGCCGTATCCCCAACCCCATTTGGGCTCGCGTGAAAAAACATAATAGTTAGTCTTGCACTCACCTTCGGCCGGCATCATGCATTGCCGGAGCAGGTTAAACGCTGAATAATAGAGTCCAAGCCGGTCGTTCCTCTCAGTTTCCGTGAGATTATTGAGCGTTAGGAGAGATGGAATGTGAATACCGGCTTTTTCACTCTCTTTCATAATCTTGTCCATGTCAACGGTCAGTAAACTGATTGCTTCTTTTAAAGGATCAATTGGTTTCGATGCATCAGTTCCATACCTTATTATCCTGATCTTTTTACTTTCGCCGGCTTTCAACACGAGGTTTTTCTGAAATACCAATGCTTTTCCAGATGCTGCCTGTGTTATTTGCTTGAGTTTACCATTCATCCCCTCAAGAGTTGCAGGTAATGTATCAAAAATCCCTGCACCATCAGGGCTTTCGCTGAGAAGAAAAGCATCATGGAAGTTTTCTGTCAGCGGAATATTATGTTCTGTCATCCAGGAATCCTTGTTCCGCTGATGTGAGAAGGAAAATTCCTGGCTGCCCGGTTGAATAGCTGAAATACCCTGGTACAACCTGAAATAAGGATAAACCACCATCGGAATTGCTTCCTTCGAAGAATTGGTAAGTGTATACTCTAAGATACAGGCATTCGAACTGTACACGCAAAATGTCGCAGCGACTTCAAGGTTGCTGAAAGGGCTGTAGGTTAACTGAACTATGTCGCTGTATGATTGATTTATAAAAGGTTCACCCGAGAATTGACTGCAACCGGACCTGAATTCCGGACCTTCAGCGAAAAGCAAGCCGATCTCACCTCCGTCCTTTGATTTAAAACCGATCGGTTTATCTGGTTCGAGCCACATCAGTTCATACGCCTGGTCAGTTTTGTAATCGGTCCTGGAGAGAGGCGCAGCATAGGTGGTATAAATAGCATCCTTTGAAGTAAAATGTAGTTTTGATTGCATGTCCTGACCTTGAGCCAGATTTATGAACGCCAAACAACTAGCTGAAAGGAGCGAAAAACTGGGACTAATTTTTCTTTTCATTATTATTCTTTGCTATTTGATGGTAAAGGTCAATGGAACTGTGATGTATTTGCTTTTAGTCGGCGGGAATTGAAACCCATAGGTATAGACCAAACCATCCTGAGCAATGAGAGTGCAACTGTCAGGAATCATAGCTATACCATCAGGTGAAAATATCCTGAACCGGGCATCTGATCCGCTTTTTCCATCGAGTTTAAGGGTGTACTTATTTCCTTTTAACTCTTCGGAAAGGATCCTGGAACCTTCGGATGTATACCCTGGTTTTATTTCCCGGAGTTCAGGCAATGCACAGATTCCTCCCTTTTTAAAAATCTCAACCTTCACTTCTCCATCCAGAATCAGGTTCAGTCCAAGCCTTGACATGAGCAATTCAGGTTCTGCTTCTTTCCCGTTAATCAGGACCCGGTGGATTTTTGTACCGGCAGGGTAGGAGAGGTTCAGCCTGACCTGCGTTTTTCCGCTGCTTCCCGCTGCTGTCCGGAGTATCCAGACCGATTTTTCAACAGTTTGATGCATGGTAAGATTGATCCCGCGATCTGCAATCCTGATATTCTGAACGGAAACGGTATCCCAATCAGCTGGGAACTGCGGCGAAAGCGTTAACCGGTTTTCCATGGCATCGGGCTGCAATCCGAGCATTCCTTCAATAGCCGGTTGCAGCACCATGGTTTCACTCCAGCATTGATGGGCGCATACTCCGAAGGGTTTATATTCCGTTCCGTGCAGGACCTCCGGAACGAAGCCCTGTGACCATCCCCGGTATGTCAGCAGGTTGTTCATCATATGCGAATAGCCTTCGCTGCTTCGTCCATATTTATATTCGGCAAGGGAAGTCCATCCTGTAAAAAGCGGCCACACACTTCCCTGGTGGTAACTGCCGGGCTTGAAGAATGAACTGTTTTCACCCAGTATCCGCAATCCCCAGTCGGTGCTGAAATTACAGGAAGCCAGCCGCTGGAGAACCGGATTCCATTTTGCCGAATCACTTACCTGGTCAAAAAGCAAGGGAACAGCAGCCATCACATCCGGTTCGGGATGGTAAGTTCCGTTCTTGTATTTGCCATGGTAAAAGAAATTGGTTGAAGGATTCCAAAAATCGGTATTCATGATCTTCAGAACTTCCCCGTAATCCCGGGCATATTTCTGCAATTCTGCAACTAATCCAAGGGCTTTAGCCATATAGGAAGCCTGGTTCAGGGCTTCGGCCCAGCAGGAGGCAAGGTAAAAAGTTGTGTGTGTGCCGAACAAAGCGCCTCCCTCTTCCCAGCCATGACCCACCAGCGTATTTTCAATAAGGTGGTCGCCATCGGTATCCGTGGAATAACAGTAGTTGATCGCCTTTAGAATATAAGGCCATTGCTGCCGGATAAATACTGTATCACCTGTATGATGCAGGTATTTACCCGCAAGTGCAATATACAGGGGTGTTGCATCGGCCGCATCGTAATGTGCTACCCCTGAAGTGGTGAGCTCGTGGTAGATCTTACCGGAAATGTCCTGGTAGTTGGAATAGAGTTCCAGTACAGATTTTACTTTTTCAAAATCCCCGTAATCAAGCACCGCAAAACTGCTCCAGACCCCGTCGCGGCCAAAGTACCAGGCGTAGCCGGGCCTTCCGTTCACTTTATGGCCGCCATCCCAGCCGAAATCAGTGGTTGAGTATCCGGCTACCAGCGACCTCCCGATTCCCGGGGTATTCACAAAAAACCGGTCCGTCCCGACAATTGCCCATTGGAAGCCTTCGTTAAAGGATTTCAAAGGTGAAGTAATACTCAGTTTTTTGTCAAACAGGCTGTTATTATATCGCATGGAAGCCAGGTAAACAGATATGGGTTTTTTCACGGCTGTTTTATAGTGATCAACGGCATTCTGGATCCCGGTGGCCGAAGCCGACAGAACCACATCCAGGTTGTCATTGGACCCCAATTCAAAGACCATAAGCGCTGATACCTTGAATTTATCCGTTGGAAGTCCGTAAAAAACAGAATCAGCCCTTACCATACGGTCGCTATTGGGAGAAATTACCACCGGGGCAAAATTCTCATATTGTCCTGCTGAATGCTGTAAAGGTTTCCGGTTACTCCCTGCCAGTGTCACAAAACTGCTGCTTTTATCCTGGAAAATGAAACTGTTCAACCCTTCATTCCAGTCGTACTGGATCTGGCCGGTCACTTTTTCAGAGTACGGCCACATGAATCGCAGGTTACTTTTCATTTTTACAATGAGTTGTGCAGGATAAAGGCTACGCAGCTCGTAATGGTTTATGGCTGAGGCTTCGGTGGGATGGCCGGTGATTATTTCCGTAAGATACGCCCGACGGAAACGATAAATACGTGTAAAAGATTCCGGCCTTATCTCAATTTCGGGGCGCTGCTCATTTAACCAGTAAATACTGTCGGATGATGAAAACCGGATTCCAACCTCGTAATCGCGTAACGCCATGAACGGGTGTGCCCATATTTCATCTATTCCGCCTTTTTCCTTTCCCATAAGCAGGATTTGCTCTCCTGCAATATCCCATTGGTTATGGCTGGCATATTTTGACTTCAGGGTAATTCGTTCAGAGCCTGGCAGCCAGGCCGTTGCATTCTCCGGCTGAACTGAGTCGGCACCGGAACGGAACTGAATTACCCGGTTTGCTTCATAGTCCCAGTAATATTGATCGCCTTGCAGGCTGCCGGTAAGGTATCGGAAACAATTCCCCGCAAAAACGCCGAGTTGGGCCCTGTTGAAATTGAAAGGTTCAAAAAGCAAGTATGCACCGATTGCAAGCACTTTCCCTTTACCAAGGGAATATTCGGTAACCAGCTTTGTGTTTTCCAGGATATTAATATATGCCCAATCCACGGCTACCGTTCTGCCTGATGGAATCATTCCTTCAAACCAACCCATTTGCCGCACAGGCATATCCTTGTCGGGTGCAAAAAGGGTTGCCCCGCCGTAAAGGCCTTCGAACAGTGGGTGAGCCCTGAAACTGTGAAACCCGAGTTTTCGGCCGTAACCCTGGTCAGTTGCCTGGACATACCTTGCTTCCGGGGCTGAGTTCTCAACTCCGAGCAGAGGAAGCAGGCGGATTGCATCCAGCGTAAGTAGCAGGTTTCCTCCTTCATTTACATACTTTTTCAGCGATTCCAGCAGTTTTGGATTGGATTCAACATCTGAAACGCTGCCTGAGTCGGGGCGATGATACCAGATGATTGAATATTGATCGTATCCGTCACTAATTTTTGTAGCTTGTTTTAAAGTTAGGTATTCTGCAGGTATTCCCGGGGAATTTTTCAGGAATTCCCAGGCTGCTTTCCTCTCACCACTGATCTGCTTCTCGGTTTCAGTTGCCAGGAATCCGACTGTGATTTGCTTCTGCGGATAGACTCTGTCCGAAAGCAATACAATTGATAAGGTTATACTTATAAACAGCAGGGTTAAATGCCTGGTTAACAGTCGGTTCATGGGAAATTGATGTTTTAGGAATATAGGCCGAATTTACAATGATTTTCAGTTGCTTCGCCGGGAAAGAACAACGGCTTTTTGTGAAACTTAAAAGTATAATAAAATCATATTAACTTGTTTTATAGGTATAAATTGAGTATATTTACAGTATCAACCAATAAATATAGGTCATGAAAACAAAGCAGTTTGTTTTTGCGGCAGTTTCCATCTTAATCAGCACAAACATATGCATAGCACAGCAGAAAAATGCTCCGGGCAGCAGTCAGACTGAGATGAAGGGTACCGCCTCTTCAGCCCTGTCGTCATCCATTGTTGCTGGTTCAGGATTGTATTTTGGTGGAAACGAACTTGAAGGAGTCGAGGGAAGTATCTACGTGGGAGAAAACTGGCCCGGGGGGAAATTGATCCTGAGGGGTGGTAAAACAATTGAAAATTACCTTTTCCGGTATAATGTATATGCCGACCAGATGCAGTTCATTAAAGATTCTGATACCCTGGCTTTTGCGTCCCCGGGTGAATTGTTTTCAATTACATTCGATGACCGGACATTTGTGTATGGACCTTATGAAGGCAGCGGTACATTGATGAAAGGCTATTTTGAACTGCTTGTTCCCGGGAAACAACAGCTGCTGCTGAGACGGGCTGTTTCCTATATCATTCCGGAGGAGACAAAAGGCAAAGAGGAGCCCAAAAATAAGTACCTCATCAGCGAGTGTTTCTTCCTGAAGAAGGGCAACCTCCCGGCACAAAAAGTTATTTGCAATAAGAAAAGCGCTCTTAATGCCGTTGGCGACCACCAGGAAGAACTGGATAATTACCTGAAAAAGACCGGCAATAAAGTGCGTACGGCTGAAGATCTGAAAAGGATGGTCGCTTATTATAACTCGCTTGAGTGATAGATCTCAAGCTCTTAGTACGATATTGCTTATTAGGAGCGGGAGACAAGGGGAAGGGGAGAAGCGTTGAAAATTGAAAATTGACAATTGACAATTGAAAAGTGAAAAATGAATAGTGAATAGTGAATATTAAAAGGGTATCCCGACTTCTGACTCCTTACTCACAACTCCTCACTTAGATATTTTCTTGATCTGCAAATTTGTTGAGGACCTGTTCCCACTGAAATAACCTATTTTTGCGGCTCAATTACTTACAAGTGAGCCTGAAGGATACCTTTTTACAGCACACCCAGGATCAGCATTTTAAAGAACTTGCGGAATGCAGGATTTGCCCGCGCAATTGCGGAGTGAACCGCCTGGAAGGAAAAACCGGTACCTGCGTGAGCGATGCCGGCTACCCTATCAGTTCAATTTGTATTCACCGGGGAGAAGAACCGGCTATAAGCGGTAAGAATGGCATATGTAATATCTTTTTCAGCAACTGCAATCTTTCCTGCATCTATTGCCAGAACTGGCAGATAAGTTGCTCAATGGGTGATCTGCCGAAAAAAAGCATGCGGCTGAATGAAGTGCTGATAGAAATTTGCCGGAATCTGGATAAGGGTTGCCATGCAGTCGGATTTGTTTCACCTTCGCATGTTATTCCCCATGTTAAGACCATTATTGACGCTTTACGCTTAATGGGTCGAAACCCGGTTTTTGTCTATAATTCAAATGGGTATGATAATGCTGATCAGCTGAAGTCGCTTGAAAGTTATATTGATGTTTATTTGCCGGATTTTAAATATGCCAACCGTAAAATTGCCAGGGAATTCTCATCTGCAGCTAATTACCCGGAAAAGGCGTTGCTGGCTGTGAGGGAAATGTACCGGCAGAAAGGTTCAACCCTCCGGTTGGATGAGGAGGGAGAAGCTGAAAACGGTTTAATAATCCGTCACCTGATCCTTCCGGGTAATGTTCAGAACAGCCTGGATGTATTGCGACTCCTGGCTTATGAGCTATCAGAATCCGTAAGCTTGTCGCTCATGGCGCAATACTGGCCCACTCCGGCGGTATCGCAACATGCCAGCCTGGGCCGGACACTCACCCGGAAAGAATACGATGTCGTTGTCAAAGAAATGGATCGTCTTGGTTTTTATAAAGGATGGGTGCAAGCGTTGGAAAGTCATTCTACCTATCGTCCTGATTTCGGGGAAGAACATCCTTTTGAGAAGTGATTTTTGATTTCGGATTTATTGATAACTAATAACCAATAACTTAGATCAGATTTAAGCTTTTTAAACTTGCAACCCTCCAGCCCTCAATACCTTACCTTATACTGCGTTTCATTCCATAGATCAAATATAGCAACAGCTTCAACCTGCATAAGTTGTTCTGCAGGTAACTGACGTTCGTTAGCGGGAAGTTTCAATTCACTGTAAAACAGCTCATCGTCAAAACCTGCCCGTGAAGCATCAACCCTGCCGGCGGCAAAATATAATTTACCGATTCGTGCCCACATTACAGCGCCAAGGCACATGGGGCATGGCTCACAACTGGCGTATATTTCGCAGCCGCTCAGGTCGAAAGTATTCAGAGCCGTGCATGCTTCCCGAATGGCCACGATCTCGGCATGGGCCGTTG
>JANXXZ010000171.1 GCA_025350385.1 Bacteroidales bacterium | reverse complement strand
CTGGTCATGAGGTGTTACGAGGAGTACGTCGCCTGGGAGTCGTAAGCAGGGACGAATCGACGGGGGAAGCGTCGCGTTCTGTCTATCGTTCCGCTCAGTGAGGCGTGTTTATCCAAAGAACCCGGCGGAACCGGGACTCGCGGGCAGGCCCTTCGAGATCGACGGGGATCTGCGCGGGGATGAACCCTGTGTTCTCAGCGCGGAGGACGGCGTACCGACCGCAAAACTGGAACCAAACGAATCATTATTGATTTCATCAGCAAAAATGTGTTGAGTTCAGATGCCCCGAATAAAACCAGGGCAAGTGCCGGATACTACCGCATGATGGGTGAAGCCGCTAAAGCAGTTTCCGGGGAAGTGTTCCGACAACTTTCTGAAGCTATTTCGGATGCGCTTTCTGAAATGAATCCTGCACCCGACCTTATGGTTGGTGTGATGAAAACTAAATATTATGCGGGATTAAGAGGGGAGGTTGACCGGTTGCTGGCACAACCGCCGGCAAAAGTGCATGCCGTTTATGCTCAGTTACAACCCGCGCTCCACGACCGTTCAACCGAGATCCGTTCGTATTACCAATCGGTCGGCGAAACACGGTTCAGTACCGAAATATATAAGGCCGATTGGGATTATTTCAGGGATGGGGTTGTGAAGGGCGCTATCATTGGTTTTGATGTTGTTAAATTAAACTGGCATAAAATTAAAGACCACCTTAAAGCGCTGGAAAAGTTAAACAAGATAACCGATGGTGCTTATACCACAACCAATCTTGCCCTGGAAATCTACCGTTATCATTTCCTCTGGTGCGATGCCCGCTCTTCCTTTGACTTTGTAAACCGCAGTATTGATCAGGGAAACCTGGCAGCTTCCATGATCATCCCCGACCCGGGTTTTAACCTGTTTAATGCTGCCTTTGCCGGCAATATACAGCCTCTTTCATCTGATCTGGGTGTACAGGGAATCTCAGGGCTTGATTTTTCACTGCGAGGAGGGCAGTTTCCTGTAACCAATATTAATAAAGCAATTGAGGCAGGCAAAACATACAAACAGTGGATTCAATCCAACAGTATTCAAAGGGATTACCTTACGGGGTTCAGTCCTCAGGTTGCCGGAGCCTTGTATAAAGCCGCTTATGACTTTGAAAATGACCTTGTAACCTTAATGATCAATGTCCTGGTTTATGCGGAAGAAAAATCGGATGCAAACAGGAAAAACTATGCTTCTTCGGCTGATGTTCTTAAAAAGAGTGCTGCCGCTTTTTCTGAATCGGGTGGAAAGGCAAAAGCTGAAATGGACAATATGCCTGACCGGATTCCTGTCCCGGTTATGAGTATTAACAGAACAGGTGGCACTATCTGGGGAAACCCGTTTTATCAGAAAATCGGAGCCGGAATACTCGCCTTGGCCTTTATTAGCCTGGTGACTATCCTGCTTATCCATCGTAGTCGAAGAAAAAATGCGATCTGTTCAGTTCCCGGGCAGTCTGCAGAATTCCGGCGATCTCAAATCCCTGACGCAAAAGTTCCGCAACCACATGCGCCTGAGCCAACGATGATTGTTGCACCTCCCGTTGTTCCAGAACCACCTAAAGCAAAATTCTGCGGTAAATGCGGAAACCAGCTTAAACCGGGAGCAACATTCTGCGGTAAATGCGGGAACCGGGTTTAAATGATCTTTCATTAATTGATTCTGATAACACGTTTGATAAGTCCCAATAAGGCATAAAAATATGATAACCAATACTCCACGCCGTATTGTCAACGTCTGGTACATTCTTACCCAGGTTTTTCTTATAGGTATCTTTGTTCCTTCCTGGATCGGCATGGATGGAATGGATGGTGGCTTTGGCCTCAGTTTCCTTGCCGGGTTTATGGCGCTGCTCGGGATAATTATCATTTTTGTATATCGTTCAAGGGCTAAACAGCTGGATAAAATTTTATCGGGCGAAGGCCAGATTGCTTCATGGAGATATTCCCCTGAGGAGTGGAAACGATTTGTTGTTGCTGATTTTGAAGCAGAAAAGAAGCTGAAACGAAATTTATTTCTGATGGTTTGTGTCATTTCTGTTATTATTGGCATAGTCCTCATGCTGGTGGTCCAAAATCCGATTGTGATAATTATCATCGCAGGACTACTTGTTGTTGTTGCGATACCCGCGTTCTGGGCTCCCCGCTACCGCTTCCGGAAACTTGAACATTCGGAGGCTGAATCTCTTATTTCAGAAAGAGGAGTTATTGTAGGTAAGATGTTTCACCTCTGGACTGGCCTTGGAGCAAGACTCGATGCGGTTACGCTTGAAAACTCTTCCGATCTATCTATACTTGTATTTCAATATTCCATACCCACTCGCAACGGCAGGCAGGATGAGATTGCCAGGGTCCCAATTCCGTATGGAAAACTTTCCGAAGCTAACTGGATTGTAAACCATTTTAACACTCTGCCACTGTAAAACCTCCCTTTTGTTTTATTGAACTAAACGGACAGGCCATTAAATCTGAATGATATGTTGGTTTAAGTTGTCTGATTTCAAAAATCTCGCTCTTATCTTTTGCCTTTATACTTTTGGCTTTTATCTTTAATTCATGTCCTTTCATGATTTTGGTTGACAGAAAAGACCAAACTTCTACTTTAATTGTTTGTAATTCAATTTCATCTTTTGGTTATGTTCACTTAACTTAGTCTGGTCAGATGAAGCGGAGGCGAGCTCTGCCGGGGGGCAACTAG